>NC_019958.1 GCF_000328565.1 Mycobacterium sp. JS623
CTCCGCCCAATGTGCCATACCTGAATTATGCTGTACTGGAACGGTTCTCACCACCCGCGCCCGCTCACGGCTCCGCCGCGCGCTTACAGCCAAACCTACTGTATTGCAACGGGTTACGAGGCCAACACTGCGCGCCGGCTGCGCCGCGCTCATACCTTCACCCATGACTGCATCCTACCAGTGTTTGCTGGAACTATCACCGGATCCACACTGCCACCGGGGCGCCGGCTCACGCCGGCCCCCTCCCCCACCATGACACACACCCCACCAACCCACCGCCACCCACGGGCCACGCCCTAAAACCATAAACAACACAACGCAGCATTTACACCCCGCCGGGGGGTCCCCCGGCCCAACCACGCACCGCGGAACACGACACCAACAGCAGGACTCACACCGCACGCCTCACAGCACACCAACTCGTCACGGACGTGCTAATAGCAATCACCACACTAACGACACCGCACCCCCGAGATAGTCCCGCAAGGTGTCGTTATGCAAGCTTGTATGGCGCGAATTCTGGCGCTTTTCTGGGTCTTTCGTTGGAGGTCTTCGCATCGGTAGCCTGAAAAGAGTGAACATCGGGAACAGACGTATGAGAACGGTGACTGAGGCGCGCAATGGGTTCAACGCGCTGCTCGCCGATGCCGCTCACGGCATAAACACGCATGTCATCCGGGGCGCCAAGGTTGCGGCCCACATCGTGCCAGCCGGCGCGCCTATCATCGACGATCCGGCGCTCCTGGACCAAATGCTCGCTGCCTTCGTTACTGAGCAGGCCACAGCCATAGCAAACTCCAGCGACGCAAAAGAAGGCGCGTCATGGACCGCGCCAGACATCGTAGGCAGGATGTTCGCCTGGGCATGGCTCACTGATCCCGTAGTGTTCGACAACGCAGTTTTTGCATTCCACAAGGCACTCAGTGAGCAAACCGGGCGATCGATCGATCTTTGCGAACTATGGGACGTATTGCTGCCTGGGTTAACCGCCCACCTCAGCGATAGTGACATCCCCCAACTCGACGCCCGCCTACGCCGGCTTAGCTGATTGGCACTCTCGAGCACAATTAGGGTGACGATGGCGCGGGCCTTGAGGCCTCCTGCGCCTCGCTCAACTTCGGCCGCGCGGTCGTGATGGTTCGCGGCCGCGGTCTCACACTCACCGATATGCGTTGTCGTGGTGATGCTTCGGCACATGCGGCGCGAACACTTGTCGGGCACCCAGCGGGTTTCGATTGACCAGCGGATCGGTTGGTATACAACCTGATTCAGCGCAATGTTCAAGAGCCGCTACGACGGCAACGGAGCGTAGCCTCCGCCGTGGACGGGACCACCCGCATGTGCACCCCGCCTGCCACTTGCGAAACCCTGGGCACTGGGCTACCGAAGCGCAACCTTCATTTCTCGACACAACAAGTCGAAGCGCTACCGCACTCTGTGTGCCCGCGGATTGTCCATTCATCGTTGTCGGGCGACGGCCAGCGGGCGACTCAAGCCGCCGATTGTCTGTGCCAGTCTCATTTTTGGTGCCCGTGCTCATTCTTTGCCGAGGTTCCATAGCTCATCCAGGCCGTCGCTGAATCGGTTGTACTCCTCGGATTGTTCGGAGATGGTGAGTCGGCGGGACTGTCCGCCGGGCAGTGTGATGGTGATTTCGGCGTCATCGCTGCCGTCGCGCCTGACGATGGTGATCTCGGTGGTCATCGGCGTTCCGTCTCCTTTGGTTGATCGGTTTCACGCTCGCTGCTCGCGGTGTCAGATCGAATAGATGCGAATGTTCAGTGTTGCGTTTGATGGCAATGTTTCTGGCCTGTCGGTACCGGACCAGGCGTCCGTTTGTATCCACCCAAACGTGCTGTGCGTCTGCGCCATGCGAAGGTGTCGTTGCAGCGTCGGTGGCAGTCACTGTTCTGCCGACTCAGCCCTCTTCCTGGCCCGTCAGGTTGCGTGTTTCTCGATCACCCAGTCCCAGTAGCCGAGGTTGGTGTCGTCGTTCTGAACCTCGGACTTCCAGTCGCTACGGGGGTAGTCTGCGCACTCTCCCCACACGCCAAGTTCGTCGATCAGGCGTTCTTTCAGAGCCATGAGACGCTTGAGTTCCTTCCCGTGGTTGCTAACCGATGAAGTGCAGGAGCGCCCACACGGACCCGATCACGATGGCGTACGCCAGTAGTCCTCGGATGAGCCTTACGGCAATGCGTATGGGTCGCAGTACCAATCGCCGCGCTGCGCGCATCGTCCGCAGGGTTACGTGAGCTGCTGCCCCGGCCGACGCCGTCATGGTCACGTACGACGAGTGGGGGTCGACGCGGTTGATGACCGTGTCGAGGATGTCGGCTATCGCCATCAGATGCTTTCCCTCTGGTCTTGGTGGGTGGACGTCATGGTGCGAAGGTGCGTCTTACGCGGATGTGTTGATGCCGAAACGCTCTGGGGGCGACGCGGTTACGGTGTCAAAGAGGCTCAGTTGACGGCGGGGGGCATCCCACCCCAAGACCACGGCGCCGTCAAGGACTCCGTGCTCGACAGCCTGGCGCAAGCGTGCGGCGCACGCATCGCCGTAGGCGATGAGCGCGGTGGCCACCGGTGCCGGTGGCTGGCCGCTCACTACCTCGGACCGTGCGGGTGGACGTAGGCGTCCGTATACGAAGACGACCGCTGTGGCTTTCGCCCACACGTGTTCGGCGAACCACCTCGAGTCGGGCCGCGCGGGAGTCAGTGCGATGCCCCCCTCGGCGTGGTCCGCCAGGCGCGCCAACCATTGCGGTCTTGTGGCAGGTGGTGGATTGAGCCACACGACTCCGCTCCATGGCGCCCGTAACCCGTTCGCAGAAGCGTCGGTGATGCACCGCGCCGCGGTGGGCCACGGTTGCGGTCCTGGCGGGGGACACGGGTCCAGATCGAAGGGACCGAGGGCTTCGACGAGCCAGCGCGGAGCCAATGCTGCTGCACCGCACTGTCGCGCTGACCTTTTGGCGGATGACATTGTCACAACCCGCCGTTCGCGGTCACGATTGAGGCCCTGGCGACAGCGGAGTGAGTTCGTCGGCGAACACTTGCACGATGGCGCCGGTCGCTTCGGACTTCACCTCGTAGATGTGAAACGGACTGTCGGTGGGGACACCGTCCATGGGGCCGAGGCGCCTGAGGACGCTCACCTCACCTTCGGCTGCGCACACAGCGGCTTCGGCCGTACCGGCGAGGAATAGGGCGCGGTCACCCGGGTCGAGCTGAGGTTGTGCCATAGTCGTCGCTCCATTCGCCTGTGGGGATGGGATGCCTCGCGGGTCGAACCGTGTGGGTTACCAAGGGGTGTCGGCAACGACCTGTTGGACGAATAGCCATTCGCCGGCGGCGGCCGCGTCCCGCGTTGTGAAGGTCGGCTGCTCGTCAAAGGGACGGGGATCGCAGACGATGCGCCATTTGTGGTCGCTGAAGTTTCGGCTGACGCAGCCGCATCCGCCGTTGGGCCATAGCGTTTCGTGTACGTACCACCCGCCGTGCCGCCAGGCCTCGTACGTGAACTGGCTGGGCACCTGCCCGCTCATGCGGTGCTTGGCCATGGCCAGCGGGCTCACGTATAGGCCGTTCTGCAGCTGGAACCATCCGCTCTGCAGTTGGGCACTCTTGTGCTGATCGGGTATGGCTACTGCGTCAATCACTATGTTGGACAACTGCTTACTCCGCTTGTCGGTGATATCGGCGGTTGCGTTCAGCGTTCACAGAACGTGGTCGCACCGTCGGATCGTGGGGTGGTACCGTGAGCGCTCGGAGACCCGTGAAGCTGCTCATGCACATCGCGTCACTGCTCCCACCCCTCGTTAGTTCGCTCCGCCCGGTCAGTGTCGCGAGCTGCGGGCCCGCAGCTGTTGCGCGACGCGTTTTCGGGCGTTGTTTTTGAGCGACGACGGCGTTTCCGACTAACCGAGGAGCCTCTGGCCGGTAGGGCGGGCACAACTGGGCCGCGCAGTCAGGCGCAATCGTCGGCGAGGATGAGCAACTTCCACCGCTGGTCTGGCGCCTGCATCATTTGCCGTCGATCTGTCGAACGGGTCGCATATCAGCGGTGCCGTACCGATCATCCTGACAACTGTCAGCTGTGGCCGGCCTTCTGAGCGCGCAGAAAGGCGACGATGCCGTTCACGATGGCGTCTGCGTAGCGTTGCCGGCCGGCGGGGCTCTCCATGGCGCTGGCCTCTGCTGGGTTTCGCATGTTGCCTAGCTCGATCAACACCGCGGGATACTGGGCGAGGTTGAGGCCGGTGAGATCGGCTCGACCGTAGAGGCCAGAGCGGCCGATGTAGTTGGCCGGTGAGAATCCCGCGGCGACGAGTTGGTCCCGCGTCTGTGTGGCCAACTCGAGGGCTGGCCCCTTCTGGGCCTGGTTGAGGGGCGGGTCAGAGAAGTTGACGTGAAAACCGTTGCCGGTGGGCGGGCCCCCGTCGGCGTGGATGCTGACGATGGCATCGGGCTGCAATCCGTTCGCCGCCGCGGCTCGGGCGTCCACACACGGTCCGACCGAGGTGTCGTCGCCGCGGGAGAGCGCCGATCGGATGCCGAGGTCGGTCAGTGCTGCCCGCACTCGCAATGTGGTGTCCCAGGTGAAGGAGTGCTCTGGGTAGCCGTCGGCGGTGGCGGTGCCGGTGGTCTGACAGTCCTTGGTTCCACCGCGGCCAGTGGGGACCTGGCGGCTGATTGAGGCATCGTTGGACCCGTTGTGACCGGGGTCGAGGAAAACGATCCTGCCGGCGACGTCGGAGTCAGCCAGGGCGACTGGCGTCGCCAGAAGCGACAGCGCAGTCGTCGCCACTGCAGCGAGCGCAGCGACCAAGTTGTTCATATCCGCTACCTCCTCACCCGCGCCCGAGTATGCCGGTCAGGCGGCCCGACGGGGAGGAAGACAGCGGCATGAGAGTGCGGTTTCGCTGTGCCCGGCCTACTGGGCCTCGACGATGAAGGCTTCGGGCGGCAGCCAGAGGGTCATCAGCAGCTTGGACCGCTTGTTGGCGCTTCCCGCCGGCATCTGTACACACCCGAGCCAGTCCCCGTCCGCGCGCCGCAGCCATGCCACCTGCCGACCGAGCATGCGCGGCTCCAGCCAAAGCCCGGAGGCCTTGAGCCCAAGCGGCAGTTCATCCTTCCGGGCGCCCGATGGCGGGAACACGCGGGTGACGTCGACGGTGACCGCTCGATCGACGTGTGACAACGTCGGATAGTCCCCCTCCGCCCATTGTTCGAACACGCGTTCGATACTGCCAGATCGGGGTGGATTTGTCGCCGTCGGGCTTTCTTCCGTTGCGCTCCCGTGGCCAGCCAGAGGGCGAACGTTCGTTCTTATGCCGCAGCGGCGTCCTTACCGGACGCGTGGCGGCCACCACCGGTTGTTTCATGCGATGCGCGGCCGGCATCGGCGTTCGATCCACCCTTCTGCGAAGTGCCCTCGTCGCGCCGGTGGCGGCCGCCGGATTCCGACGGCGCCGAATCCGCGCCCTTGGTGGTTGCGGTGGACGCGCGAGTGGTTGCATTTTGCGGCGGCGTCGCGGCATGGCGGCCGTAGGTGTCGGCAGTCTGGTCGACGGTGGATGCCCCCGCCGTCGATGTTCCGGGTTTCGGTTTCACGGTTGGGGGCTTGTCGGTGTCTTTCGCGGTTGCCGGTTTGTCCGCGCCTTTCGTGGTTGCCGACTCGTCCGAATCCTTCGCAGTCGCCGGCTTGCCGGAGGCCGTCGTGGCGGTAGCGTCGGGGTCGGTCGTATCGGAAGGCGTTGTTGCCAACGGAGTATCGGTACGCGGCGCAGCGCCCTGGCGGTCGGGGTCAGAGGCCTCCGGTGTTGCACTTGTCGATGTTGATGCTGCCGCGTCATCGACGTCGGCGGTGGCGGCACTGTCCGGCGCCGTCGTCGCTGCGGCTGCTTTCCGCTGAGTGGCCAGGGGATGAGGGGAGTTGGGGATGCCTCTATCGTCGGCACCTGCGCTCGAATCTATGGCGCTGTCAGATTCGGCCACGCTCAGGGCGCTCAAGGCGACGGGGGTCGCGGCCGACTTCAATGAGGTGACCCACCCTCCGATGGCGTGTCCTACATCGATCGTGGTGGCGATCGCGTTGAGCGTCGCCGTGGTGGCCAATGCGGCCACATTGATGGCTCCGGTGACGACGGTGGCCAGATTGTTGGGCAGGCCGGCAACCAGTGGCGAAAGACCGGCCGCGAGAAGCAATCCGGACGCTGCTGTAGCGACACCGGAGACCAGGGAGTTCACCACTTGGGCGCCGGGGCCGGTCAGATCCGCCGCGAACCGGAAGGGCATCGAGGCGAACGCCGTGACGGTGTTGGCCACCGTTCCCACGGTGCTGCCCGCAGCGCCGACCAGAATCGACACGGCGCGGGTGTAGCTACCCAGGCTCAGTGGCTCTTGGCCGACGGCGCTGACCGCCCCAATGACAGCACCGGGCGTGCTGCCGCTGCCCAGCCAAGTTCCCACGATGGTGTTGGCCCCGCCGGCCACAAGCCCCAACGCGGACACTCCTGCATTGGTGACTGCCGAGGCGATGCCGTTCACGCCGGCGACGATGGCACTGACCGGTGCTGAGACGATGCCCTGGACGGCGGTGAGGGCACCGTTGATGAGCGCGATGTCGGTGACCGTCTTGCCGGCGTCGAGTAGACGATCTACCGCGTCTAGCGCATTGGTTACCTGCGCGGTGACACCGTGGACGAGATCGTTGACCAAATGCAGGCCGGTGGCTCCGAGTTGGCTGACACCGGTGATGCCGTCCTGCAGCGCCAGGCCAGCGACCCCGAACGGGGTGTTGAGAAGGCCGATGTAGCTCGACGCCGCCAGCGGATTGTTCACGACGCTGGCCACCGCTTGCGCCACCGTCCCCACGGTGCCCGTCACGGTTGACGTGAGCAGCTCGGCAATCTGGCCGGTGGTCAGGGTGATGCCGTCTCCTGCAGCGCCGACCGTGTTGTTGAGCTGAAGTAGCGCACCTCCGGAGGAAGCCTTGAGGGCGACGAGAACGGCTTTCAGGGTGGGGCTGCCGGCGGCCGCGGCGATGAGCTGATCCCACAGCGAGGTGTTCAGCCCGGACGCGGTATTCAACGCGCTGGTGAGGGAATGGCTGGCGTTGTCGACGAGCGCGGTCACCGTGGAGCTCGCCGACTCGAGTGCGACGTTGAGGTTCGCGGTGAGGGCGGCGACGTCGCGCGGGGAGATTGCCGCGGCCAGCTGCACCTCCGAGATGCTCACCTGGGGTAGGTGCACCGGCAGCCCGAGCGGGTGCTGGTTGGTAGCGATGACCGGACTGAGCGCGATGGCACTCGCCATGGTGAACGCGATACCGGTTCTGAACAGGGGACGGGCGGACAGTTCCACGGGAGCCTCCAACAGGCTGGTCAATCGGACATGAACAATGACGAAGGCGCTGGTCAGACGTGCGCAGCGGAGTCCGCTGACACCAATAATACTTTAAACGCGTACGCTATAACACTGCGTTAAAACACTCTGTCTACGCAATACAGCGATGGTGCGATGAGTCTGTGCGGTTATGAGCGACACCCGGATGGCCGCCGCATGAGCCGACGCGTTCTGCGCGGCTTCGACGCCGACACGTTCGCGACACTGCGCCGCGAGCGGGGATTCAGCGTCAGCGACCTGGCACGGCTGTCGGGGACATCGCTGAGCACCATCCACCACTGGGAGTCCGGGCGGCGAACGCCGCAGATCGACATCCTGGCCACCGTCATGACCGTCCTGGCGGCACCGATTGACGCCGTTGTGCGCATCGTGGAAGACCAGCGCTTCCCCGGCGATTGGCGGGTCATGAAGGGGCTCACTCAGCCGCAACTGGCCGCTCAAGCCCAGCTGCCCACCGCGACCGTGCAGCGGATCGAACGCGGAGAACACCCGTTGTCGGAGGCCAACGCTCACACGTTGTCTGGTCTGCTCGGCATCAGCCCGCAGACCTATCGCGACGCCTACCATCGTGCCCGCCAACGCCCCCCGGGTACGTCCTGCTGACTTGCGACACCGCGGGGGGTCGGTTCAAAAGTCATCGCGCCAGTGACAATCACTGCGGTGCCGACCCGAAGAACTGCCGAACCCATTCGGGGCCGAAGGGGCCGAATCGGGCGGGATCGTCGACGAACACCTGGGTCTCGTTCCCACCGGCGGCAGTGGTGATCATGACGACCGGTCCGCCGAGTTCGTTGCCGACGAAGACCACCGGCTTCGTCGGCTCGCCGGGGTAGCTGACATTGACACGGTAGGACACCTGCCCGGCGATACCGTTGTTCCGAACAATCTCCCCCAGAGTTGGTGTCACTTCGCCCATTTGAGTAATCCCCCAGTGCTGTCGAACCACCCGCCTATTACCGCGCGGGAGCGCTTGTGCGCTGTATCGTCAACCTAGGAGACCGTGGACGGGTGACCGCGCACATCTGCGTGTCGGCGGGGAGTTTGTGAGCCTGCCGCGGCGTTTCGAGCCGCGGACCGCGGCGGATGCGCTTGGTCTCTAGTCGCTGGCGATGTTGTTGATGCGAGCTGCCGCGTTGTCGTGAGCGACTGTGGCCAGCCCCGCGAAGGCGCCCAGGCCACGCAGCCGGTCGAGCTGGGCCTCACTGGTCGAGCCGAGGTGGGCATTCGGGAAGTTCTGGCTGCGGAACTGTCCGACGAGTGCTTGCGCAGCGTCGGCGTCGATGTTCATGAGGGCGAGAACCAGCGTCGCAGTGACTACCTCTTCGCCCTCTTCGTTGGTTCCGGTGTCGACTCTGGTGACGTTGTCGGTGCCGCTGGACGGAATTCCGACGACAACAGCGCGGCGCGAGAAGTGTTGTTGCAGTTCCTGGTTGACCGTCGTGACGGCATCGGTGAGGCGCTGGGGGGTGAGCTGATCGCTGGTGAACAGTTCGACCTGGGCCTGTACTGGTATCAGCACGATCGTTCCCCTCTCCGGCCCGCTCCGACTCCGACCAGCCTGCATCAATGCTAACCGGGGAAGTTCTGCAACACGACGACCTCGGCGGTAAACGCGCTGTTCCTTCCGGGCGCGGGTGTGGTTCCCTTCCAGATGTCTTGCCTATGTCTCCCGGCGCGGAACGTCGTCGCCCCTGATCTCAATCCGGGCGGGTGGGCGTGGTCGGGCCGCATCGCAGCGCCCACAGCGGTGTGGCCGCCCGGCCAGAGGCTGGTGCACCGTGGTGCTACGTGATCGCCTCGTTCGCGATCACATCAATGGCTTCCGGTATCGAGGAGTTCGGGAGGCAGTCGTCGATCGCCTCGACCTCCTCGTCGCTGAGTGGGCGCCGTGCCCACGCTTCCAGTTGGTCCCTGCTGAGCGTGATTCCTCGCCTGCTGTCCATCGTTACGTCCTCCGTGCTTTCTGTCGTCTGTCGATCCGCCGCTTCCCCCGAGCAGGATGTGTTCTCCGTGCTGCTGTGGCTGCGAGGAGACCCGGTCCTCCTGGTCTGTCGGCTGTCACACCCCTGGCGCCGCTCCGTTTGCGATGGGCAACGCCCCCAGGGCGGTCAGGCGGCGTGCAGAGCTGGGTTCCATCCGGCGCGGGCCGCTGCCGTGAGGCGGGCAACGAGGTCTGCCGCGGTGCCGCCATCCTCGGGCCCGGCGGCGACCGACAGTCGGCGGCCGACTTGGTCGGCATCGATCACGGTGATTTCGTCGAGGCACAACTCTTGCCAGCCGTGGTCGTCTTCGGTGGGGTAGCTGGAGTACTCCCCTGATCCGTAATGCATGAGGCCGATCTGCCCTGGTACGTAGTAGAGGCCATCGCTGAGCGCGGCGCGCGCTGCCTGAATGTCGGCCTCGGCGAGTTCGCCCTGGACGTGGATTTCGCCGTGCACCTTCCAATTCGACGCGTCGCGATACATCGTGGGTATGACGGTGATCTTCATGGTCTTCCCCTTTCGGTTGTGTGGTTTATCGCCGCGGGTCGTGTCACGGCGCAGTTCTCTGGTCGCCATCGCGGGCTGTGATGGCGACGGTGAAGTGGTTGACTGTCTCTACCTGCGCACCGAATTGCTGTTGGAGCGCCGCGAGGAGGTCGACGCGGTAGGCCCACTGAAACGGCCCGGTCTCCCAGCAGATGACGTACGGGGCGCCGTGACCTTCGCTGATCCCAGTGCGGACCTGCGCGCCGGCGTCGGATGCGTGCGCACCCAGCTGAGCCGGGATGGCGGCCGCTACCCGTTCGGCCAGTTCCCGTGTCCCGGCCTGGGCCGTCACGCTTCGCTCCACTTGGCTGTCTGCGAGTCAGGGAAGTCATCTATCCGCCGACGGCCGCGCCCATCCCAGAGGACCGCGATCCCGGTGTGCGCGACCCTCAGGCGCTGTGTTGCAGCGTCTTTGGCTGCTATCGCATTCAAACTGCGTTCCCTCCTCACGCCGTGGTTCGGCACCTGCGGCTGATGCTCACACGCCCACTGTTCGCGATGTGAGAGGCGGGTACGTGTCGGGGATACTTTCGGTTGGCGCCTCAGGGCGGCGCCGCGGCGTCCTCAGGTAGCGAACGTCACGATCCGGCTTCCCTGCACGTATTCGATGCGAGTTGGGCCGAATGCCGTCATCGGAGACCGGGGGTAGGTGTGCCCGTGAATCACCAGGCGCGGATGTCGTGCTTCGACCCAGGTCCGCAACGCGTCGATGCCGTGGTGCGCGGGGTCCTGGTGATCGTTGATCCCCCGTGGTGGGCAGTGGGTGACGAGGACATCGGCGGCCGGTAGCTGTTGCACCATTTGCCGATACTCTTCCTGTGTATAGAGGATGTCGCTAGTTCCGGCTTTGTAGCGGACGCATCCCTCAAGCCCCGTGAACGTCAGCCCCGCCACGTCGACAGCGGACAGATGAAGGTTGGTAAAACCCATGTTGGCCAGATACATTCCGTCGCAGTGGTTTCCATAGACACCGAGCGTGGGGCGGCTTGTCTGGGTCAATCCTCGGAGGTCGCCCGAGAAGAGGTCCCCGGCGAGCACTACGACGTCGACTGCTTCGACGTCGAGGAAGCCTTCGACGTCACTGGGGAGTTCGGGCGCCATGTCCGCAATGACGAGCAGGCGTACTATCCGCGAGGACGCCGGCGCGCGCAGTCGTTTGGCGGCGTTGCCAGCTCTCTTGATCCATGACTGCTTGGTGTTCCCAGCGTTGTTGACGGCCATGGGACCGTTACCCGAGGCCTTTGGTGGTGATCGCCGCGCGGATGCGAGATAGGGAGACGGTTCTGTCGGTGAGCATGGCCCAGCTCTCCCAGTTGTCGAGGGCTTGCTCGACATCGGTGAACGATACTCCCGGTCGGCTGATGAAACATGTTGTGCCGTTGTCGGATCGGCCCGCGGATGCGATGACGGCGATGAGTTGACCCTGGTCGCTGAAGTGCTGTTCGCGGCGGAATCTGAGCTGGTAGGGTCGACCGTCGCCGTCATCGTCGATGAAGTCGTAGGCCATCGCGTAGTCGATCTCCATAGTCATTCCTTCCGATGATGAGCCCTCGGGCATCGTCGTGTATCACGTTGTACTTGAGCGTGTTTCACATGGGTTGGCAGTTCTCACCGCTGACGGCGGGTAGGTCTGACGGTGCCGGGCTCGGCTGGACTGTGGGTCGTTTGAGTTCTCGTAGCGCCCCGTCGTGGTCGGATCCGCGTAGGTGGCCATTGTAGTCGTCGCGGCTCTTGTCGTACTGGAACATCTGCGGGTCGGGGGTGCCGTCGTCGAGGTCGAGGTTGACCATCTTCAAGGCGTGCAGCTCGGCCATGGGCAGAGACGCGAACTCGGGATCCTCCACGCAGAACCATTGCCGGCTATAGAGTTTCGGGATCTTGCGAGAAACGTTGTCGCGATACGTGCGCCAGAGCCCGCGAATACCTTCCGGCACTTTCGGGCCGTCGATGTCGGTGCCGGGCGTGTAGCTCCAGTACGACTGGAATTCTTTCACCGACGCGGTCTCGGGCACGGCGACCAGGCCGCGGCCTTGCGACTCCGGGCTGATGAGTTCGCCGACTCGTCGGGCCTTTGGTTCCATCTCTTGGGTGAACGCCTGCTTGAGTGTCATGTCGCTCGGTGGGCCAAGAGTGATGATGAGCTTGCACTGCCCGAGGATGTCGCGGGGGATGGTCCTGGCGTAGAGATCCTGGGTGGACAGCATCATGTGCATGCGAAATTCACGGCCCACCTTGAACATCACGCGCAGATCCTCGACGAAGGCGTTGTCTTTGCCTGGGTGCTCCTCGTAGAGTCCGGCAACTTCGTTGCGCATGGTGGCGAATTCGTCGAGGATGATGGCCCACGCCGGAAAGCCCATGGGGTCGGGGTGGCCGGCCGCCTTGCGTTCCTGTGCGACCCGCCGGCGTCGGGACAGCTCCTGCACCGCAGCGTGAACCAGGCGCGGATGCTCAGCGGGGCTGGAGGAGATCATGACCATCTGCGCCTCACCGTTGAGACTGGTGTAGTCGGTACCCTTGCCGTCCCCAGCCAAGATCGGTATTCCTCCGGCGCGCAGTTGTTCGATGATGCCGCGCACGAAAACGCTCTTGCCCGAGCCTGTTCCACCGATGATCAGCCAGTGGTGGTAATCCTTGAGCGCATATTCGAGCCGCTCACCAAGTTCATCGACGCCGATCCCGATGGTGAACTTGTCGTATCGACGGATGGCCTCCTCGGGGCTGTCGATGATGACTTCGGGCAGCGGGGGGGCTACCCACGGAGGGAAGGGCTTTTTGCGTGTGACGGTGACTTGATCACGTGCGGAGTCGACGTCGACGAGCCAGTCGCCGGCGACCGCACCCTGTAGCCGTTGGGCGACCATGGTGGCGTTGCGCCTATCGGCGAGGTATCCGGGGACGATGGCACGCAGGGCGTAGGACATCAGCCTGCCGGTGGTGTCGTCGTAGTGCACCGCTGAGTCGAGGAGTTCGAAGGGGAACTTGCCCGAGAGCAGCTGTCTGATCCGGTCGATGTCGCCGCCGCCGAGCACGACCTGGGGACCCGGTGGAGGCGACTGTTCGAGTGGCGCCGGCGCGGGCGCGGTGTGCTCTTGGCCTCTATGGGTGGTGGCAGTTGGGCGTTGGAACACCCATCCGGCCCCCAAGGATGTCGCGATGACCGCCGGGATCCAGAGCAGTGAAGCGAATTCGACATAGTGAGGGTGACCCAGCCGTCCCACCATGTACATCAACAGTCCGATACCGGCCAAGAGCAGGCAGCCGCCGGTGAGACTGCGGCTGGGAGTGAGCCAGTAGGACTGGGCGTGGCGCGGCTGCGGCGCATCGGGGTGTGTCACAGCCTCCCCGCCCTCGCTGCGTGCCGTGCGCCCAGATGGACCCGGGCCGGTGTGCGTGGTGCGCTGGTCATGGCGTCTGACCGCACGCGGCCACGGCGGCCGCCTTGTCGGACGTCGTGATGGGCAGCTGGTAAGCCACCACGACGCTGAGGTAGCGCACGACGTACGGGCACTGTTGTGCGGTGTTGGCAGGTAGCCATTCACCAGGCCCGAGGTCTTGCTTGGACTGGTTGGCGTGGGCGGACACGGCGAGCAGGTTGCGTTGATCGTTGGCGAACTGTTGCCGCCGGGCCGCAGTCCATGCCCACGCTCCGGCGTCGAAGGCGCGATGGAGTGGCACGACGTGATCGATTTGGGTTTGCGACAACGTGATTCGCTGTCCGGAGTACGGGTCCATGAGCCAGCCGGAGGTCACTTTGCAGTTGCGCGTGCCCGGCTTGAAGGTGACGTCGTGCAGCTGGGCGGCCAGTACGGTGCTGCGGGTGTCGCACCCTGTCGTCGAGGCCGGATCGTTCCAAGCGGGGCCGAAGACGCATCCTTCCTTCTGCCCGGTCTGCTTGTTGGTGCCGCATCCACGTTCGTAGCCCGACGCGGGGTCGATCTCGTCGACGACGCTTACCTGCACGATGAGGTCGTTGAACTGGTTCACCTGTGACGGCGGAGCCGCTACCGTGACGGTCGGTTCCGCTGTGAGGGGGCGCATCGCCCAGGCGCCGTACGCGCCGAGCGAGATTGCCAGCGCCATCACGGCGGTGATGATGCGCGTGCGCGGCCGGTACCGCCTTCCACCCCGTCTCGATGCTCCCGCCAAGGCGTCGAGTAGCAGCCCGGTCATCCAACCCCCTCTGTGCCCTGATCGCCGTGAACGGCGATCCTCGTGCGGGCCATTGTGGGTGCGCCGGACGGCGCCTCGGGTGAGGCTGCGGTGTTGCGCGCCAGGTTTTTTGGCTGAATGAACGGGCGACGAACCAAGACGCCCCAGCGGTGTGGGCTTCCGCAACGTCGTTGGATTCGAGCGCTGGCGTAACGCGCTCGGCGCCGATCAGCTCAGTTCAGGCTGAGGTTCCATTTGTCGAGCCATGGTCCGATCAGTTCGGCCACGGGTAATCCGTCATCGGAGCTGGCCCTGATGGTGATGCCTACTGCAAACGCCGTGCCGTCGTCTTTGAGCCCGTACACGGGGCCACCGGAGTCTCCCGGGGCGATGTCAGCGGCGAACTTGACCTTCGATGAGGAGGCCTCGACGACTCTGCCGCACGAACGGCCTGTGGCCACGCCGACCTTGCAGAGCCACATGCCCTCGGCGACGCTGGAGGCGAAACCGGTCACCGGTAGGTGGCCGGCGATGTTTGGGTCGAGCTGCAAGGCCCCGGTCAGGCTCATCACGGCGACGTCGGTTTGATTACCTGCATTACCGGCGTACTGGCTGACTACGAAGTTGGCGGCGGGGACGAGTCGTCCGTCGGCCGCTGAGTTCACCGCGGCGGTGTCGCCGGTATCGCAGTGGCCCGCGGTGAACAGGACCGGGGCGCCGCGCTGGTTGTGCGCAACGAAGCCAGCGGTGCAGATCGAGGGGTCATCGCCGAGGATCTCCATGCCTGCGCCCGGATAGAGCGCGGACACCGCGGGCAGTGGGCCGGCGTGGGCAGGGGTGGTGGGAGCGATGATCACACAACTGCCGGCAACCACCACTGCGGCGAGTCGTCGCAGTCGATGCCAACTCATTTCTGTTGCCGCCCTTCGCTATTAGCTCCGCCTTATGGTTGTGCGGCCGATCAGGCCGGGTGGACTGATCCCGGCGGTGATGGCCGGTCGTCAGGCACCCATACACCGGGCGAGATCTCCATGTAGCGGTTCATCCAGTACGGAGGCAGGGGTTGCTCGGGCGTGGGGCTCCACATGACCACGTCGTCGTGGCCCTGCTTTTCGATGGCGTCCCGCGTGAGCCCGTTCGGAAACTGCGATTCTGGGACGTAGGGCGGGTATTGGGGGGTATCGGTGCCTGGCGATTGTGCCGGCGCCGGCGGCAGCAGCGGCGGCAGCGACGGATCGGTGGTGGTCTGGGGACTCATAGGCGCAGGCTGCCATCCGGCCGACAGCACGGTCGGCGCGCCCGCCGCGGCTTTCTTCGCTGTCTCGTCGGGCGAGTCGCCACTGACGATGCCGTTGGCGACGACGCTGTGGCGGTCCTGAAAGGCCGACCTGGTAGACCGTATGCGTTCCTGGGCTTCGGCGACGAGTTCGTCTTTGGTTTGCCGCAGCTTCTGCTGGGGCCAGCTCTCGGCGACAGCGCGGTCACAGAGCTGGTCGTAGGCCGCGTGGTAGTCGGCGCTGATCTGATTCATCTGCGACTTGGTGGCGCCGATGTTTTCACCCCCGGAGTCCAACCATGCCGCCACGTTCAAGTGCCGCGCCTCGTCAGCCGTCAGCGTGTGATGGTGAGCCGCCAGCTTGGTGGCCAGCGCACCCCCGGCCAGGCCGCGGAACTCAGGCTCGGTGTATCCGGCGGCCGCCAGGGCCACCCCGCCAGCACCGGCGGCCTGCTCTGCCGCCCGGCGTTGCACCTGCGCTTCACGTGCGTAGGCGGTCTCATCCTGCACCGGGAAGTGTTCGCCGATGATCAGCGCCGTCTCCGGTAGGTCCACCGGTTCGATCGCACCCATGTCTGTTGCCCCCTGACTACTGCCCAGCGTGCCTGTCACCAGACCTCCAGATTAAAGCGACGTCGCCGAGGGGGAGCGTTTGAGCGCGGTGTCGCGACGCTTTTCACCGGGTGCCCATGAGCGGCCGAGACCTATCTCCCTGTCCCCCTGGTTGGCGGCATGTCCTCGGACCGGTGACGTCGGGTACCCAGCACAGGGGGAAGGTGACGCCTGGTCGCAGGGCCTTGGCGTTCGCGGTGACGGTAAGCCGCCGTCTGTTGCGCAGTCGGTAGCCTTCGCCAACCGTCATTCGGGAACGTCGATGGTGACGCCCACCTCTCCCAATGCGTTCAGGATGAACTGAGTGAGGCGTTTACCGCTGTAGTGATGCACGGGCCCGTTGATCGCGATGAACGGAATCCCTCCCAGGCTCGACGCGGCGATCGGACCGACGGTCACCGGAGGACTCAGAATGGGCCCAGGAGTGAGGGCGGTCTCACCGGTGTCGCCCGGGCTGGGCATCACCTGCCGCGAGGCGTCAGGTGGCGGTGCGTTCATACGGCGCAGTTTAATGACCGACGAACCCGGCGGGCATTCCGCCGCGTGTCGCGGGGCAGTTTTTCGCCGAAGCAAGCACCACCCATGGGTCGCCTAGGAGTCCCCGTGCACGGCTCGCCAGATTCCGCTATCTCCGAAGCGCGTTCACCTGGCCTGCGGCCTCGACGACACGCGCAGATCAGCCACCGGTTGCGACGTTGGCACCGCGGTCGGCCGCTTGGCACAGCAACTCATTCTGGGCCGTGGATTAACCGCCGTGACGCGCTAACCCCATCACCGCAACGTTGAAAATGCCGTCGCTGAGGACCAAGAGTCGGGTTGCACACCCTCTGACCACACGTGACAGTACGCACGTATTGCCAAACGGAGCCGCGACGCGCTTGCTCCGCAAACCCACGGGACCTTAAACAGGGCTTTATACTTCTGCTCTATGGCCCGGGAGAAAAAGCCCACAGCCGACCAGATCCCCGTTCTCGAGGACCTGCGTCGCGCGGCCGCGTTGCGCAATGAGGCCTACCGTCATTACTTGTCGGTTTTTCACCGGGCGCTCGAAGCGGGCGTCGGCCCCAGCGTCATCGCTCGCTACGCGAGTATCAGCCCCCAAGCGGCGAACAGCACGCGAAATCGGCTTGAGGCCACAGGTGACGACACCGAAGCCCCCGCAACCGTCGACGACGTGCTCAACCGTGCCGGTTTCCCGACCCGCCCCGGAAAGGAACACCGCCCGGCGCGGGGACGGCGAAAAAGCGCAAGTTGAAGACGGCCGAGACTCACCAACCGGCGAGGCCGGCGTGCATCAAGCACTCCGCATCGGACAGGTACGCGGCCCTGAGGTCACTCGGTAGATCCATCCACCGCCGCCCGTGCCGATGCGCCAACACCGCTCCTATTGCCGCGGCCGTGCGGTCGCGCCCGACGGTTTGAGCCGCAGGAGGTGCCGACGAGGGGACCGGCGGCAGCGGTGACCGCGCCGCCGCGACGGGTTCCCCGGTTTGAGCCGCGAATCGCCGCGACCAGAGAATCCGCGCGGACTCCGACACCGACACTGCGATCGTCACCCAGGCGTCCCATTCCTCTGGGTCGGCCTCCTCGATATGAGACGACGGATAGACGGCCGTCTCGCGCCAATGGGGATGTCTGGCGTTGAGGTAGGACATGAACCACTCCATGGAGCGATCGAATTCGAAGACCTCGGCTTCCAACGCCGGCGATACGGTGTCACCGGGATCTCGATCCACCCAGGACGGAGTCATGCCCTGGTCGATCAGCGCATCGGCGTCAGCGAGATATTCCACCTGCACCTCACCAGACAGCGACACCCAACCGCTCCCGTGATTGCCCGCCAACCGTGCAGCGATCGACAGCCGTAGATCCTCGCGAGGCGCCACCGACTGGCGTCGCGCCGCGTGCTCGGCACCGTCGATTGACGTGGCGTCGTCGGTCAACATCGTCCCCCATAGCGGTCTCGGTCTGTAGTGGCGTGGACCATACCCCCGGCGCCGGACGACTGCCGGGACAAACGCGTCACGCGCCCGCTATTTCGTATCGACGACGACGCCGTGCCCGGAGCACGGGGCCTTCACTGGTCGGGCGCGCCGCCGTCTGAACGCTCACGGCTGCCGAAGACCGACCGTCACGCCCGTACGGTGCCAACTCAGCTGCGCTGCCGTGGCGCTTAAGACGGGTTGAGGAAGTATTGCTCGATACGGGCCCTCGTCCGCTCACCCCAGTCAGTCGACAGGGCCGACATGAGGTTGTGCCAACGCCCCAGCCATAGCGCGTGAACCGCGGAAGGATTGCCCTCGTTGTACGCCGGCGCAGCGGTCGCCCAGGCGCGAGCAAGGCCGGCGGCTAGATCATCGACGATCCAATACACCAGCTCCTGCCGGTTGTCGGTAGTCCGCGGTGGCGTGCCTGCCAGCCCGTAGTAGGTTGCGGACGCTCCGTTCAACACGTATCCCGGAGCCTGCTCCGCATCGCTGATGAGGTCCGGAATCACTTCGGGCGCTGCTGCCGCAACGGCAGCCAGTTGGGACACCCACACCTCGAGGTCGCCGTCGACCTCGTCATAACCTAACGTCGACCCCGCCTCCGGTAGATCCCCCGCACCACTGGTTCCTGATGTCTCGTTGGCGGTCCCGATCTCGGTATCAATTCTGGCCTCGGCGTCGGCCCCGGGTGCCGGGGGCTCGGGTCCCGCCGCGACGGTGACGTCGTCGATGTAGGCCTCCCCCACGGCACCGATGTACGGGCTCGACAGGTCGTCGACCTCCTCGGGATTCAGGACGTAGGCAAGGTGAACCCGAAGCTGCCGGACACCCTGCAGGGATTCACTTCCGCCGGCCACGGCCACCGCGCGAACCCACAAGAATGGGCCGTGCTCGTCGAATTCCACCGTCAGCGAGGCATCGCCCGGGTGAGCATCCAGGGGAATGTGAAACCGCACCGGCCAGTCGAGCTCGACGATCCAGACTTGCCAGCCGTTGGGATCGGGCAAGCGGCGCGTCAGGGTGCCCGATACCGGGAGCTGGACCGCCAATTCCGGCGGCCCGTTGTGCAGCGCACTGACCGCGATTCTCACCATGGCCGTAACGTAGCAAGCTCGTCGCCATTGCGACGTTCGCTGATCACGCGTGCCGACCTGAACCCCGCGTCCGGGGGCCGGCTACACCGGGAAGTCATGGATCGGCACGACATCGGGGGCACCCAGACCCACCAGCTCGGCGGGTAGCCGCGCGTCTCGGTGCCCCCTGGCCAACCTCCCGTTATTGAGATGGAACCGGCCGGTCGCGGAATTGAGCACCACCGGCGACAGGTACCAGGTCACACCATCGGGCGTGCCGAACCCCCGCAGATAGGACGTCGAACTGTGGCCCGTATCGGCATCGAGCGAGGTGACCTTGGTGGCCCAATCCACCGAAACCAGGGCGTAGAGCCGCTCGACTGCATAGTCAGCCGGGCTAACCTCATACCCCTGAACGAGCGCATCGACCACCGTCCCAGGCTCCGGGTGCCGAGGAAACGAATGCACGTGCCCCACCAGGATCAGGGACTCGCCCTGTGTTGTCATGGCCTCAAAAATCATCGCTCACTTCCCAGTCTGCCTGTGGTATTTCATCATTCACCCCTAGCGCGGCGACCCAGCGGGTCAGTCCAGCGTCACGGGCCGTCCTAGTGCGCGCAGCAATGATCCAACCGCGGCGGACAGTTCTGCAGCCTCTCGTACGCCCGCAGTGTCCACATCATCCGGGTCGGCGGCCCGTTCGTACTCCACATGACGCCTGGCGAGATCATTGAGAAGACAGTTGATTTCGCCTCCAGGCGCTGCTGCGCCAGCGATCTGATCCATACCCCGCCCATTCCCTTCGCCCTGGGAAACGACAAGCCCCAGACGGAGACCCCGCCCGAAGGGTCCACGTGCTACCCGGCGTGAACGGCTGCACCATATCCACGCCGGCTACCCGCCCCGTCCGCACGACACGTGAACAACCCCATCAATTTTTCGCGGCCCCACCCAGGGCGGTGGCTCGCCAGTTGTCGACGCGCTGCGTCGATTCGCCGAGGCCCTGGCCACCACCGACCCCCTTCGTGGGCCGGCCACGTGGGTGTCGTCGGTCCGGGCGAATGTTCGCGGGACTGCGGGCAAGGTGTTGGTGACGTTGTTGAAGGCTGGCGACCGCGACACTCACCCTCACCAACAAACCCGCACGACACGCACCCGCCCTCGAACACCGGAACCTCGGTGGGTGCCACCCTCGCCATCGAGGCAACGCGCACCGCCGGACTTCGCAGCACACATTCGAGGCGGCTCGCCAGTCTCCTACGCCGATGGGAATCGCATGATGAATAGTTCTCGCCTGCAGCGGGTTTACACATCGGACGGAACGGCACTGGCCTATCGCCAGATCGGATCACCGACCGCCCCTCTTACCGTCGTGTTCTCGCATGGCTTCTGCTTGACGATGGACGCCTGGCTACCGCAGGCACGTCATTTGAGCACCGCTCTCGGAGACACCGTCCGCCTCGTTCTCTACGACCACCGCGGGCACGGCCAGTCCGACACCCCTGACGACCACGCGACCTACACCCTTGATCAACTCGGTGACGACCTCGCCACGATCATCACCTCGCTGAGCTTCAACCAACCCGTTGTGCTCGTCGGACACTCGATGGGTGGGATGGCTGCTCTCTCGTTCGCAGCGCGCCACCCCGAGATGGTCAGCCGTATCGCCGGCATTGGCCTCATCTCCACCGCCGCGGGACGACTCGATACCTGTGGTCTGGGTCGCGCACTAGCGACCCCAGCGGTGCCCCTGATGCAGTACTGCGCCCGCCAGGCTCCCGGCATCACCAGTCGGCTATGGTCCCTGGCCCGCAACACCATCGCGCCACTGCTGGGTGTTCCCGTCACGGCCAGCCCGACACTGCGCGCGAATCAGACATGCTGCCGCATGATCAGCGACACACCGATCGCCACTATCGCCGCGCTACTGAGCACCTTTCGGACACACGACGAGACAGCCGCACTCCCGAGACTGGCCCACCTGCCCGCCTTCGTCGCCTGCGGCAGCGCGGACAGAATCACCCCGTTGCAGCATTCGCTCGACCTCGCGGCCGCACTACCCGGAGCTGAATTCCTGCAGGTGCCTGGCGCGGGACACATGCTCGAACTCGAACGCCCCCAACAGGTCAACGACGGCCTGCTACGCCTCATCGCACGCATCCAGAACAATCACGTCATGGCGCACGCCTAACCGAGAACGGACAGAGGTCTGCTCAGATGTACACCGAAGACATGGATTTGGACCAGGCACGCCAGTGGAGCGCTCAACTCCAACGCCAAATCGACGATCCCGCATCCCAATCCAGCTCACGACGACAGCAGATTCGCCAGGACCTCGAAGACGTCACCGAGCGCATTGCCTACCTCACCCGCTGAGACACCGTCGGCACCTTAGGGATCGCCGATAGCATCCACCGCGGCGTTGAAGTAAGCGTCACTCGCATTGTCAGCGCACTGCCAGTAGACGCAGCCGGAACGGGCACCCATCACGTGGTCGTAAACATTGCCTGCGGCAACGGCTTTGGCGATGCTCTCTGCGTTCGGGTAGTGAACGCGTTCCACGACGCCGAGACGTTCCAGCGCCAGGATCTGCGGCCGAAGTTGCGGCCCCTTTGGCCCGGGCGTCTCCCAGCACCAGGCTGGACAGTGTGGGTAAACGCCACCAGCGCGACCTGCCCAGTCGGGGCACACCGGACCGCGCGGACTGTTGCAGTTGCGGCCGCCATCAGCTACGCGCACGATGATCTCGGGCGTTGGCAAAGGGGCCTCGGCAGCTTCCAAAACCGATACAATCAGCGTGCGTAGAGCAACCGAACGCGCGGCCGGCCTACCCATCGCATCCCCTACAGCAATCTTGCAGCACGACAAGCCTTACGCCTTGGCCTCGTACCCCAAGACCGTTCGGCAACTGGGGCATAGCGTCTTGATCCGACTGTATTGGGGCCCGGTGGATAGCGATCCCTCGGCTCCGCACCGCTCGCAGATCGTGGCCGACCGGCGTTCAGCTTCGGCAATCAAGGCATCGAACTCTGTACGCACAGCCATGTTTTCGGTGTGTGCGTAGTACCGGAGGGTCGCGAATTTCTCTTTGGCCTGATGTAGCTCGTAGTCGGGATCCAGCGCCGCCAATCCGGCGTCGAGTGCCGCTAGCAGCGGATACCAGCCTGCATCACAGGACACCCATCGGCCCCATCGTTCTGGAATGCGCAGCAGAATGGCAATGAGCGCCTCCCGGTAGGGCCCGGCGTCACTCGGTAGGTGCAGACTGTCGCGGACCTGCTCGAGATCCAGATTGAGTTGAGCCAGCTGCCGGGCATAGGCCGTCACGCCGGCGTCGTCGATCGTTCCGGCTGCGAGTCCGCGCATGAGGTCATCAAGCGCGGTCCGCGCTGCCGAGCGAACCTGGTCACGTCCGGTCAGCTCGTCGACCTCGTCCCCGTCGCCATTCATCTCAATCGATCCCCCTCTCCGGCAGCGATGACCATCGCCCGCCGGTGAGGGTGGTCCGTCGCGCTGTCAACCCTAAGTCGGACGCGCTGCTGTCTCACGGATCGACGCCGATCGAGGCATCGAATCTTCATCCGCTGTTCCCGAGGCACCGGGGGCTCCTCCGCCGAGGTGCACCAGGGGTGCCCGTACGCACGTCGTCGATGGGAAGGTTTCCCGCGACCGGTCGAGCACCACCCTGGGGCGTGAACACGCCACCGATCGTCTTCCCCGACATTCCTGCTCCCCAAAAGTGTCGGTCGCCGTGCGCTCCGACTGACCGGCCAACAATTCCTCTGTGCGCACCGCGTAGAACGCGACAGCGGGACTATCGATCAACATCGGGACGGCGGGGACCATGCAGACATCATCAGACAAGCTTGCCGAGGCTCGTTCCTCGCTTCATCTCGCCGTCGCCGCGGCCGACGATCCCGACTATCGACGGCAACACGCTCACCACGCATCGACCCTTGCGGCTGATGTGGTGCTGTCGAGCGATTCGAGTCCCGAGCAGAAACGTACGGCCGCCCTGTATCTGGATGAGGCTCTGGCAATGAAATCGCCGGCACGGCAGGGGGACTGAGCGATGCTCTCCATTCCGTCGCGGCGGCGGAGTGTCTGATGGCCTTGGTGTTGAGCGCTGGCTGCGATCTGTGCGGGGCGGAAGCGGAGTGGACAGCTGCGGTGCGCCACGGGAATGTCGACGTCGACGGAGATCCCGTCGACGACGGGTGGTCCTGTGACCTCGACGGCGAGTTCTGTCCAGCCTGCGTGGCTGCCCGATGACGTTCGCCAAGTGCTGCTGGCGGTGTGGGCGGTGGGGCACTCACCAGTTCAGGTCGTCCAGCTTCAACGATTGCGGGCGAGGCCGCGAGTGGGAATGCGCCAACGACCGCGCGTGCCGCCGCCGGGCTGAAACCACAGCTCCTCTGGGTCCTTCCGCGCAACAATGACTCGCGGAGACACCCGCAGATCGTGCAGGGATGCGACGGTTGGCGCCGCTTCGCTGAACGGGTAGCGATCTCGCGCGACACGGACAGTAGTCGATGACTGTCGTTGCGTGACAGGGGCTTACCGTGCCGACTCAGAGCGGGATGGCAGAGCAGTAGCCACAATCTAGGCAGACCTGCACAACCAGATGCGGGCCCGGTCGCTCGGTGCGAGGCACGTCGAAGGGGTTGCGATGTCGAGATCGCCGCAGTCGCCGCCACCGCATTGGGGGCAGATCATCCGTTCCCGATCACAACTCGCGATCGGCAACGTGATCGCGGCCAGCCGGCGTCAGGTGATACTTGTAGGCGGTCGACGCTGGCCGGTGTCGCCTCTCGATTAAGCCCTTGCGACACAGCGCCGCCAGCAGCGATGACACATCATTGGCATCGTGACCGCCGACGTCCATCGGGCGAAACCATTCGTCGGGATCGAACCCGGCGCGTTGGACCTGGCCGAGCATCCACGCCTGGTTGGCCGTCAATTTGAGATCGCCCATAGCTTCCTCGCTTCGTCGTCGACGTCGGCACGGCAGCGGCTACCCGCGATCAACGATCCGCCCGTGCTCGTCGACCTGGACTTCGACGCCGTTGTAGTCGAAGTGTCGAAACCGGGCCTCCTGATAGGTGTAGGTCCCACGGTCAACCGGCGGCTCTGACACGTCGACCGTGTGATAGGGCACCTTGTGCGCACGCCCGTACACACACGGACCCAACTCCGAGTGTGTCCACGTGCAAGAGATCGCCGACATGCGTCCTCCTTCGGTCGGCCGGCCGCGAGTAGCGCTGCTGTGACTGTCCGGCGTATACCTCTCGCCCGGCGTTTGATCACCGCGACGACGACCTGTATCGCAATCGAGGCCTTCTCCATGGTGGCGGCCCCGGCGGCCACCTCCGGTCATCTCTGGCGTGTCGGCACCACTTTGTCGCCCACCGCCCAGAGCCTTGAGCTACACGCACGCACGACGTGGCGATACCCCAGGACCGCACCCCAGCCGTTTAACCTCGATGGGCAGGTGAGGCGACGTCGACGAATCGGTTGGGGGTGAAGCGGTGACGGGCGGGGACGCTGTAGAGGGTGCTTTCGGCGGCGCCGACGCCACCGAAGACGGCATCGACGGACCGGACACCGCACCTATTCCGCTGCCACCGGCATCACCATTCACACCGTTTTCATGGGCCGCCATTCCCCCGACGTCCCCGTCCGACGGCGCGCCACCCCTCGGCGAGGAGCAGTACTCCCAGGTCAGGCAGCCGCCCGCGGCGACGATCGGCGCCACTCCTGCGCAGCGCCCTGAGCCGGGCTACGGCCACACACCGGTCCGTCGGGAGGACCGCTTCGCACGGCAAGCATCCCCGTTTACGCCCACCCCACCGGCGGGGCGCCGGCGCACTCGCCTCGCGCTGGCGATCACGGCCGCGGCGGTCATCGCAGGAGCGATCGTCACAGTGGCCGTCAGCACCAGCGACGGCGGCGGCGAGGACGGTCAGAACGGCACTGGCAGCGTCAGCAATGGACCCCACCCGCGTGACGACGCGGCGGAGACCAAGCTGCGCACCCTGCTGCCGACCGGTTACGGACCCTCAGCGTGCACAGCGGTCGATCCCGAAGGCAACGCGACGGCCACAATCCGATGCACCGCCAACACCGACCCGGGCGGCCCACAGTCGGCAACCTTCTCACTGTTCGGCGACGCGGCCGCCCTGAGGGCCGCATTCACCAAGGCGACAGCTGACAACTCTGTGGTGGTGTGCCCGGGCAACATTCAAAGCCCAGGCCCGTGGCGCCGAAACAGCGCACCCCAGCAATCGGCCGGGGACCTGCTGTGTGCCCTGGACACGTCCCGCACGCCGATCATGGCCTGGACCAGCACGCGTGACCTCCTGCTGGCCGAGATAACAGGGGACCTGCCGACAACATCGCTCAGCGGTCTCTACTCTTGGTGGACGACCCACTCCTGAATCTGGCTGAACGTTGATCGGCCGACAAGGCGCCGCGACGCCGTTCCATCAAGGGTCGAACCGGAGCTAGAAATCGAACACGTGCATGTCGGATTTGCGCGTGACATTGATGACCTCCACCGGCCTTTCGCAGCCCTGGGGTCGCGGCAAGGCGTAGCGGGCGTCCCCCTTCAACTCGCCCATGTTCTTGGCGGTCGAGAGAAAAGTGGTATCGAGGCTGAACATGACGTAGCCACCGTCCTCATCTACGTCGATAACGTCCCCGGCCGCCTCCAGCTCGGCGATGACAGTGACCATGGGTACGGTCCCGTCGAGGTGGTAACGGCCGACGGCGTACCAGTGCATGTCCTCCATCGTCAGTGCCATGATTGACCTCCTGTCCCCCAGATCTGATCCGCGTCGTGTTTGCCGAAGCTCCCCCGCCCGCCAGCCCCCGGTACGAGAATCACCCGGTTGAATAACGCTCCCCCGCAGCGCTTTACGCGCGTCGAGTAGCTGTACCTGTCATCGTTGGAGCCCGGTGACGGTTGGCGGTATCAGCTCGCCAGGGGGCCGCGGATTCCCGCTCGCATTCCCGGCCGGGTGTACTTGTCGATCCAAGCCAGTCCGGCCCGGTCGAGCTGGCGGCGGGCCCGCGTCACCGCGACGTAGCCCAGCATCGCGTCGGTCTTGGGGATCTCACCGCGGCCGATGGGTTCGGCGAAGTCGTTGGCGATCGACACTGACTCCCATTCTCGACCCTTGGACTTGTGCGCGGTGCTAACGGTTGTGTCACAGCGCTTCTCGTCGACCAGGGAGTCCACGGCCACGATGATGTCGTCCGCCCCATGCGCGTCGATCAGGTCCACGAACGGTTTGAGGTCCCGGCCGGCCTCGTCCCCTTCAACGTATTCCTGCAACGCGGCCCAGGTGGGGAACACGTACAACTCGGAGTGGCTGGTTCTGCGCCCGGATTGCAGTTCCTTGGCGGCCTCCGCTAGCCGTTTGATCTCCGTGCCACCGCCTGCCAGGGCCACCTTCTGCCCCTGGGCGAGCAACGACAGAACGTTGCGCACGGCTTCGGCGTTGGTCCGGCACAATATCGCCGTGGGTCGACTCAGCGCACCGATATGCGACCGTATCGCCGGGTTGCCCACCAGCCGCAAGGGTGTGTCGATCTGCTGTAACCATCGGTTGGCTTCCTCGGCGATGACGTGCCCGAACCTCCACGACCGCGACAGGTAGAGCACTTCATCGGCGTCCCAACTACCCAACGCGTCGCACGCGCCGCGCCACTCATACATCGACTGATTGCTATCACCCACGGCAATGCGCTGGGCGTGCACTTGCTGGTGCACCAGCTGCGCGACAACGGGATTGGAATCCTGCGCTTCATCGAGCATCACCACGTCAACGGGCAGCACCGGTCGCGTAAGTGCCCACATCTTCAGGTAGTGGTCGTGTTGAAACTTCAACGCACCGTCGGCGTCGTTGACGTCGGCCCACGCGCGACGCGCGTAAGGCACCACAGCGGCCGCCAAAGCTGAGTGCGCAGCCCCGAACACACCGTGTTGGTGCGGGACGTGTTCGGTGGAGATGTCGTCCTCGGCGGAGTAGCAGAATCGCGTCACCGTCTCCACGGCGATGCGCGCCATCTGTACCGGCGAGATCGTCAGCTGCGGCCCGAGATCGAGGAACGTCGTCCCCAGGAGCTCGGCGCGTCGTGAGGGAAGTTCACGAGGGCCGTTGAGTCGGTGTGCGAACCGTTTGCCGACCGCCGCGAACGCCAGGGAATGAGCTGTGCGGCAGGTGACATGGGCAGGGAAGCTCCGTCCGGCTTCCTGCGCGATCGACCGGTTGTACGCGATGTAGAGCGACCTGTCGCGGCGGGCCTGGGCGACCATTTTCAGCGTGCTGGTCTTACCCGTTCCTGCGCCGGCCTGGATGACGAGGTTGGCGCCGCGGCGGGCGGCCTCGACGATCTGAAGCTGCTCGGCAGTGGGTTTCAGTTCGGGCATGACGGGACTGTACGAGCGCCAGCCGACGAGCTGATGGATCGCCGCGGTTGATCGCCGCTTTTCTGGCTACCATGCCGGTCTCGTGCGGCCGGCGACCGTTCAGCGGGTGTACCGGCCGGCGGCGAGCAGGGGCTGACCACCCGGATCCAGAAATGACGCCTTCACCGACGCGAGGTCCCAACGCAGTAGATGCGACAACGGCACCAGCTTGACCAGCCCTTCGACACCGGCGCCGGCGCCGGCCAACGGACCGTGGCCGCTGCGCACCAGCGTCAGCGATCCCGGCCGCGACGTCGTCAGCTCGAATCCCTCGGCGAGCTGGTCAGCCGACCAGGGCAGTTCGAGAAACGGCAGCGCCAGCGTGTCGCGGACGTCGTCGCCCAGAACGCCCATCAGGAATGTCTCGAGCACCGGTACCGTCGCCGCATACATCACGACCTCGTCGGAGTCGGTCGCGCCGGGCAGGTACTCCGACAGGCGAAGGCGATCGCGGCGCCACTCGATCATGTACCGCGTCCCCTCCCCGGACACCGGAACCAACCGCGCCGAAGCGGCGTCGACCTCGCATCGGTAACCTGCAACCTTCGCCCACGCCAGGCATTCATTCCCCAGCTGCGGCGGTTCGAGCTGCACGCTCATGAAAGGCTCACCGCGACACCGCGCGTCGACATGCAAGGCGCCCTACACACGCGTCGTACGGTACTGGCCGTTGGCCACGGTCGGTGACCGCCCTACCCGCCTGACGCCGACGGCAGCCAACCCCACGACCTGGCGGTCAGCGTCGACACTGAGGAGCAGTTGGGCGCGGCACTGGAGGACCTGCGACGCGTGTCGTCAGCCAAGCCCCCTCCGGCTCCCGCGCCGGACTGGGTGGGCAGCTCCTCCCAACGGAGGGGCTGCCAGTGTTCGAGGCCTGCTGGCGCGGGTCAGTCGCGCGCCCCATCGATCGGACCGGCAGCGGCCATGCCAGCGCGCGTGACGGTGCGCTCTGGAATGAGGTGCCCGTTGGGGCCCACGGTATAGCCGTCCGGTGGTGGAAGAGGCAAAGGCACGATGGTTCCGCCGGTGGCGCTAGCGTATTGGTTGGCTTCGGCTTCCTCGGTAGCGGTGAAGACGCGGATCACCTCGGGCCGGCCCGGGACCTTCACCATCAGGGTGAAGTCGGACACCTGAGCGTTGTCGCTCCGCTTCCGTGGCTTCTGCATGACGTGGTGCGGGGTCGATTCTCCGGGCTCGCTCACTCGGCCATTGTCCTGCCGGGCACCGACAAGGCGTGTGACCACTCACTGAGCAGACACCCGCGACCTGGTCTGCCGCTAGGTGGCTCCGACTCCACGCCCGATTCAAGGCTGAGGTGTGCCGACGTGCACTCAGCTTCTGTGGACGTTGTAGGAGTGGTGGGTGCCGTCGGCTTCGACGACGAGCAGCCGCAGCCCGTCGACGGAGGCCTGCCCGCCACGGCCGGTGACGACGTCGGCCAATCGGTCCAGCTGGCGTTGTGCGTCGCGTTCCGTGTAGTGAGCAGTCAGCGGTTCACCGGTGCCTACGGGGTCTCCGTGGCCGGGGTGCCGGCGTACTTCGAACCTGTCGCTGTAGCCAACGCTCTCCCCCAGGTCCGGCGGATCGTTGTCGGGGCCCAGGATGTCACCCACTGCACTGCTCCGCGTGGGCCCCGTTGGCCGCCGAGTCGGACGGCAGGCGCAGGTGCCGGTCGTCGGTCTGGACGATCACGCCGCGTCGAATCAGCGTCCCGACGCCGGCGTCCGCGGAGCTGCGGGAGAAACCTCGGGCAGCCAGTTCCCTCAAGACTGTGCCCAGCGGCACACCGCGGACGCCGAGCAGTCCCACGATCGCGGTCTCTGCATCGTCGGCGACGGTATTGGTAGGTGCTGTCATCGTCGTCTCCTCCCGAGTCTGTCGGCACGCTCAAGCACCGAACACGCGCATCGTGCACTGACTAGGCGCGCCGCCGTGCGAAGGTCACCGTGTCGGAGCCACTTTCTTCGAACGGCGATCGGAACCGTCCGGCGGCCGATGGATTCCGGAGGGCCCATAATTGGCTTGCTCCCCATCGTTGTCGTGCAGCACCGTGGTCGGATGCCGCCGAACCCGTTGCTATCTCCAGAGCCAACGGCGGTAGTACTTGCCGGCGACTGGGACGCCAACATCGGCCGCGCAATCGAGGTCGTCCAGCTGGCCGGCAGCCGGGGTATCCGTGTGGTCCTGCAACTGGGCGACTTCGGCTTTGCCGTCGAAAGTGGCTGGGGTGATGCGTTTCTCGCTGCCTTGTCGCGACAATGCGTTCAAGAAGACGTCGATGTCTTCTTCGTTGACGGCAATCACGAGGACTTCCCCGAGCTGCTCCGCCTCCCAATCGACCGCGAGACGGGCCTACGACGGGTCGCCCCACGGGTCTATCACTTGCCGCGGGCACTGCGCTGGGTGTGGCACGGTGCCACCTGGATGGCGCTGGGGGGCGCGCATTCGATGGATCGGCGTGAACGCCGCGAAGGGGTCGCGTGGTGGCCCGACGAGCATCTGAGCGACGCCGACGTAGCGCGAGCGGTGGGGGCGGGTCCCGTGGACGCGATCATCGCCCACGACGCACCCGATGGCGTCGACATCCCGGGCCTGTGGCCTGCGGGCTCCGTGCCCGCCTCTGAGGCTGCCGCCGCGCAACGGCATCGTCAGCACGTCGGTCATGTCGTCGAGCAGACGCAGCCGGCGGTGTTGTTCCATGGTCATTACCACGTGCGTTACGCCGCTGTGCGCGGGCACACGAAGGTGGTCGGCCTCGCCGATGACAGCGCCCCTCTTCGGGATCACTGCAGCGTTCTGGATCTGATGCGCTGAGCGGGTGCCGGCCACGACAAAGACACGACCGGCGCCACGATCGATCGTCACGCGCAAGCCGGATACCGCGGTAGCGGCAGTGGCAACGTCGATGGGTGGCGGATGGGCAACTTCATCCGCCGCGCAGCGGCGCGCCTGAGTGCTGACGGCAGGATCGCAGCCAGAACGCGGGCGTCGTCGAGCGCGTCGTGCGGACGGGCCTGCGGGACGTTCCAGTAGGCGGCCAGGGAAGCGAGGCTGAGGCTGTCGAGTCCGAGGTCGAGCAGGCCGGCGAGTTCGAGGCTGCATAGCACCTCAGCGACGGGCAACGTGGCACCGCAGCGGTGGCTTTCTGCGGCCAAGAACCCGTAGTCGAACGCGGCATTGTGGGCGACCAGGATGCGACCGTTCATCAACGACGCGAGCCGGGCGGCAACGTCGGCGTATCGCGGCTGACCAGCCAGCATGGCCGCGGTCAGGCCGTGTACATGCGTCGGGCCAGGATCGACCCCGGGATCGAGCAGCGTGTACGTCGAATGCTCGACGACGCACGTTGGACTGAGTGTCAGGGCGGCCACGCTGAGTATGCGTGCGCTGGCGGGATCAAAGCCCGAAGTCTCGACGTCGATGACAACCAAGCCCCGGTTGATGTTCATGCAACCAGCATCGCCCTGGGCACCGACAGACGGACAACGCTCCTCGTTGCTGCACTGCGTCCTGAGAGCCCGCCGTGCTGCTCGCAGCGGGGTGATTCTCCCTGCTTCAGCGGTGCTTCAATAGACGGTCGACACTTCGTTGTTGTGGTGCACCGCGACGATGCTGATCTCCTCAGCATCGGTTAGTTCTGGATGGTTTTGCACGACGTGGGCGGCTGCCACGGCGTTGGGGCGTTCGTCTTCGGAGTCGATGAAGATTTCAATTCGCATGATTCGAGCTCGCTTTCGATAGTTCGGCTAGTGCCTGTGGGGGGCAACCGGTTTCACAGCAGGTTGGGTGAGGTCGTCGCGCTGGCCGTGATCAGCAGTTGTCCCAGTTGTCGACGACGCGGCGGGCGGCGGCTATCAGGTCCCTTAAAGCGTCACCGATGTCGGCGTGCCCTCCATCTTGCACACGTTCGGCGTATTCCAACGAGGCGTCCAAGTCATGGACGGCGTCTGCTAGAGCGCTCATCTGTTTCTCCCCGCTTTCTCTGCTACTCAACGGTTTTGGGTCAACGCACTTCAGGTGTAGACGCTCACGGCCAGGAGCCGAGGTCGGTGTAGTCGGTTTCGTCGAGATCCCATGCCTGCCCATCGGTATCGAGCACCCAGTCGTGGCCGCAAGCTGGGCATCGGAAAGCGGTGAGGATGAGCGCGAGGCGGCGCGTATTCCGCTGCAGCGCAGCAGTAACCGAAGGAGCGTGTTCTGCTGAATCCGAGTCGGCGTCCGCCCACGCTCGGCCTATACTCATTGCGGGTAGGGACGTGCCCGCGCACTGTGTGCAAGGATGCACCGATCGTGCGCTTCGCCCACATATTCTGATCCCCTGGGTTGGTGACCACGCGCCCCATTCGACAGCCAAGCCGTCCCACCGAGGTGGGAGGTCATGGGTGCGCGGCCAGAGGTCGAAACCGAGTTGCTCACCGGCCATTTCGCCGCCTTTGATGGCCTTGTTGTCGTCCGATTGTCACGGCCGGGTCAGGCGGTAGCCCAGTGATTCGGCCCATTGCTTCAGTAGGGCGGCCGCGCCGTCCTCGGTGTGGTGCGGACCGGCGTAGGTGCCGGTGTAGACCTTCGTGGAGTAGTTTCCACCCACCGCGATGAGAACCACGGCGTCGGCATGATCGGCGGCGTGGACCGTGGCAACGTTGGCGTGCCTTCCCACGGCGATCTCGCCGCCGGTGGCCATCCGGCTCTTGACGGCCATGACGAATTCTTCTGCATGCATTCCGATCTCGGCCAGTCCATCGTTTCGGATGACCACGGTTGTGTTGAAGCCCATGATGGCGGTCCTGTTCCTTTCATTCCGGTCGAGACTGACGCCGTGCGCCCGATGTCCCTAGTCGCCAACGTCGATGCCGGCGGAATCGACGTGTCCGCCGGCCGCTGGTCGCTGGTGGGTCGCGACGTTCACGGGGTGATTACTCCAGGCGGGGGTGACCATGTGGCCTTCAGTTGTCGAGGACATCGATGGCGTTGATCACGGCACGCAGGCTCCGCCTCAAGGCCCGGCGTTCGCCCGCGAGCATCGTCTCCAGCAGTGTGTCTACGCCGTCTTCATCCTCGGCTAATGCCGCTTCCACGACGTTGAGCTCCACGAACTTGTTCTCATAGCCCATCGTCAACACGCTGCCCGGATCCGGCTATCTTGCAACGGATTTGCGAACCTCATGGTGTGCACTCAGCCGGCGTGCGTGTATGACGCCTCGACTTCGTCGACGCGCTCTGCGAATCCCTGTTGTCGGGCCAGGCGTGCGACGACGTTCCACACGCTCTCTGGTTCCTCGAAGCGCTGTCCGGTCAACGCGTATCCGATGTCCTCGACCGTCCTGCAGAGACCGAGCACGCTGCTCATTCCCACGCTGTTCTCGTATGCGTAGTAGAGGGCCCACGCTTGGATGGCCGCTTGGTCGCCGACAGCGATTGCCTGGTCGAGAGTCCCGTCGGGCCGCGGTGGCGGCAGTCCCACCCCAGCCGGTGCGCTGCGTGTCGTCGTCATCGTGAGCCTCCTGAGAATCGCCGGCAATATCTTTGGCGATTCACATCGTGTTGCATCACGAGCCGGTGCGGGTGTAGCCGGTAGGTGTCGTATCGAACTTTCTGTCGCGCCGACTCGCTCATCTCGGCACGACGGTCGGCATGCTGGCTTAGTGCCGCGGAACAGACGGCTCGTCCCGTCGCGGCCGTCCGCGAGGGTTGGGGTCGGGCCAGTAGGGTTCGACAACTGCCAAGACCTGTTCGGGGTGTGTACGCAAGGCGGTGAGGCACGCGACAATGAAGGCGCGCAGTTCGAGGCCGCGGCCCGCGAGTGTGTGTCGAGCGTCGGCTTTGAGCCCTGAGGGGACGCGGACGGTCATCGCCGGGTCTTTGTGTTGGCTGCCGCTCATCTGCCCATCGTAGATTTATGGCTTGCCACTAACAAGCGTCCATCGCCTGCGCTGCCTGTGCTCTCAGTCGCCGACCTGATACGCGTAGCGCCCCGGATCGCACTCGCTCCACCGGCCCACCTCGAATCCGTGATCGGCCACCAGGCACGCCGCGGCCGGGCCGAGCACCCGCTCCGCGCGCCCTTCAATGCGCGCAAGTAGCGATCCGTCGGGCACCCGGGTCAACGCCCAGACGTTCCCGCTCTCGTTCACCAATTCAGCCACCGTAACCATCAGCGGAGCCCGTCCTGCTCACGGCTTGGGCAGGCGGCCCCAAGGTGGGGGCAGGAGTCCGCCATTGCGGGTGAACCCATTGGTTCGTTGCACTGCGGTGCACACCGCCTACGGTGCCCGGCACCCATCGCCAATTCCGTTGCTCGTCGGCACCGGATGGCGGCTGTTGTGCACAGCGCTATCACCGATATCGGCAACGCCATGGCGGTCAGCGGCCCACCATGTCGAACGTGCCACGCCATCAGCGTCGCCGAGAGACCGACGGCCACCGCCGACGCCGCCCCGGCCCGCCATGGCCTCCGCGCGCCGATCAAGTTCCCGCGCAGCCGTCGTTCCATGAGCCCACCCCCTCGTCTGATCGCGCCGACCAGACGCGCCCCGGCAGGATCACCCGACCCAGCCTTGCCAGCCGGCACCGACACAAGAACGAGTCGCTTTTCCCACGGGACACGTGGCGGTCGCCCCCAACTCGGCGGGCAGGCGCGCGGGTTAGACGCTCCAGACTCGCAGCTGGGCGGCGATAGCCGGCACGTCGGCCACCTGGCCGGCAGCCACGGCAACCACGAAGGAAAACCGATCCTCGACCGTGGCCGTGACGTGCACTCCGTTCAGTACGAGAAACGTTCGACATGCGGTCCAACACAACCTCTTGTTGCCGTCCGCGAGAGGGTGATTCTTGGCCAGCGAATGCATCAGCGCCGCAGCCTTGGAGTACAGGTCGGGGTAGGCGTCGGCACCGAACACCGTTGCGTGGAGCCGCCCCAGAGCAGACTCGAGAAGATCGTCGTCACGCACAGCAAGGGCATCACCGACGGCGCGGAGCGCAACCAGGCGGAGGTCGTCGAGGTCGAGGTACTCGGTCACGTGTCCTTCAAGAGGCGCAGTACTTCCAATTCCTCGGCCATCACTCGGTCCAGAGCGGCGTGCACTGCCGCCGCATGCCGCGCGGCGCGGCCCGCATGGTCGGGGTCGGCTGCGTCGTGGCCGTTACGCGTCGGCACCATCGGGCGATGATTTGCAGGTGGGGAAGACTCCGTCGGCAAGGAGACACCCATGAACGCGATCGCACTGAACACCTTCCTCGGCAACCGCCAGCGCTACTTCCCCCGCAGCTGTGACCTGAGCACGGTGGAACTGGGCGTTCCCCGGGTGCACTACGAGAGCCTGCACAGTGTCGAACTGCTTGGACTGGCGCGCCGAAATCTGCATGTCGGCACTCGACGCGCACGGCCAGGCGCCCGATGTCGTGGTCGGCAGCGTTGAGTTCCTCGTCCTGCGGCTGGGTTACGAACCGGTCTGCGATGTCCTGCCGCAGTTCGGCGAGCGTGCCGGCGACTTTGCCGTGCTGTTCACCGACTCTTGGCTCGGCGAGGATCTCGACGAGGACGACGACTTCACCGCGGGGATGCCGATCAGCGTGGCACTGCTGGTTCTGGGCGCGCAGGTGGCTATCGCTGATCCCGATCTCCGGGCGTGGGCCCTTGCCGAGGTCATTCATACGATGCTGCCGACCAGCGCCGGCTTGGTGCTAATGGCAGCCAATCCGCCCCTGAGATGGGCCAGTGCCGCGACCCCGCGGATCCTGAACTCCGTCGCCTCGCCGGATCCGGATTGGCCGCGGATCGGCTGTTCTCGGGTCCCCGGTTACCCGTCGTTCTTCGGCCGGTCGACCGCCTACACCTTCCTCGACGACGCCCGCGCAGCACTTACCGGATGTCGCGACCGAACTGTTGAGGTACCGATCGGTTGAAGGGGCTAGGCGCAGCTAGAGGCGCCTTCGACCGGCACGGGCCAGCGACGCCGGGTGCAAACTCCAGAACGCGTGATCGAGCATGGCGGTAGGGCGGAGGACGTGATCGACGCCTCGCCGCTCACGACGAATCGTCCCTCGACTCATGAACCCGGTCGCAGTTCAATGCCCGCGGTCTGCAGTCCCGGGTAGTTGATCGCTGCACTGCGGCAAAGGCCGGCATCGCCGACGAGTAGATGGATAAGGAGATGCTTGCGTCCCAGGGCAGCGACGAGCTCGTCGACGAGCTCCTGTCGAAAGTGGTCATGGGGTCCCGAGAGGCTAGCCGCTCGGGTTATCGTCAAACACGCACCGTCAGGGAGTTTTTCGATCAGGCCCCATACGTTGGAGGAGGTGTCACCGATATAGGGGCCGATGAGCTGTTCGAGAGTGACTTCGGTGTCCGCCACTGCGGTTGGACGTGTTGTGGCCGATAGCGCCTGGCGGTAGTTCATGCCGGTGCGGCTTTGGAGCTGGCGGGCAGCGGCCTTGGCCGCGTTGTTCCGTCGGTCTGTCATCGTTTCAGTTGTCCCGTCGAAAGTCGCGACCAACGTCGAAGTAAGTGCCACGCACACCCGTTGGCCGACCGTCGAATGGAAGCAATCTGTCGCATCGCCCGAAGGGCGTTGCCCTAGAGGAACTCTCGGCGTGGTCGAGTGTGCTAGGGGGCCGCTGCGAAAGCGGGCTGCCTCGATCGTAGCAGCCGGGCCATACCGCGGCTCGAACCACAATGGCCGCGTAGCACGTTCCGATCGGGCGTGCCTTGCAACCTGCAGTGATCACCGGCGGCGTTCATCCGACGCAAGTTCGGGGCGTTTACCCGCACCCACCATGCGCCCCTAGTGTCCGATCAGGTCTTCGACTACACGCTTTGACCTCTGTGGAATGCGGATGCCGGGGAAGAATCGAGCGACGATGTCCCACGCTTGTTGCCGAGTGCTGACATGCAGATAGTCAATCAGCCTCGCGCAGTCTTCGCGGTCCGAAGTCGAATGTCCCGCAAGTAATTTCATGGCCAGCAGGTGGTCCGCCGGAGTGGCCATCACGTGCAGGTGCGGGTGATCAAAAACCCGCGGACCCTCCCCCGGGTTCCTCGAGGCGTAGACCGCGGCGTGATCGTTCAGCCACGTGCTTGGCCATCGACGTTCGCGGGCGATGTCGCGCGCCGCGTCGACCACCGCGGCATCCGGGCTGAACATCGCACCGATGTCGCGCGTGCTGGCCCGGACCGGACGGTAGGCCAAGAACATGGCCGCACCGCCGATCACGTGTACCTGCCCGATCACGTCGGCGTGTTCGAGGCGCGCCGCAAGGTCGGTGAACGCGTCGAGCGTGTCATCGCGACCGAGAAGCGGTTCGGGCACGGACACCCTTCCGTCGTCGGCGAGGTCGTAGCGATCGACGTAGATGCCGCGCCGGCGGAACGCTGCGGGTGTGCCCGCCAGCGCGTAGAGCCGGGCTGACGGGAGATCGCTGACCCACCAGGCCGAGGTGAGGAATCGTTCCCAGGCGACCGTCCACAGTGGGCTCGGAGTCCCGTAGTGGGCCGTGATGTCCTCGGCGGCCGCGGCAAGGAGCGCGTCGTAGCGTGGCTGGCCGGTCAGGACGGGCTCCGCTTCGACCAGGGACAAAGCGGCGCGTCCGACATCTGCTGCGCCGCGGCGGAATTCCAGGAACATGCGCCAGCGGGTGGGCTCCGATTCCGTGTGCGCGAGGGAGCGGGCGATTTCGGCGAGGGTAAGAGCTCGGGCAGTGGGCATGAGGTCGGTGCGGGCGCCGCGACGCAGGGTTACCGACAGGATCGCGGCACGTGAGTAACCGGTGACTCGGTCGATGCGGCGCGAGGACACGATGCTGCGCGCCCGGGCGGCGGAGACACCCCAGTAGTGCGCGGCCTGGTCGATTGTCCACAAAGGACCCACCACTTCAACGTACGCGCGCGGTGCGCCCATGTTGAGGGCCGGGTCGCGCGCCTGGGGGACCCCGCGAGGTGCCGCGCATTGCAGAATGGACGGCGACGACGAGAGGGGGACGCGATGAGCAGACGCGGAACAACGCCGTGGGCGGCGACCAGCATGCCCGACATCCGCCGCCAGTGGTGCCGTGCGATCGACGCGGTCGCGAACTACTCCTGGGACCACCTCCTCACCGAACTACCCCCTCAGCCACCAGCGCAGCTCGTCGCGATGCGCAAGCGCATCGACCGGACGACGGCGAAGATGGCGGCGATCTCCGAAGTTCTCAAAGACGAGGCAGCAGCCATCCGGAGCGCACCCTTGTACTGGGTGTCGCGCGAAGCGGTCGATACGGTGATGCACGCCGCGGACACCCTCCCGGAGTGGACACCCGCCATCGCCGCCCCAGCGCAATCGGGGTTCCTCTGCTGGGCGAAGTCCGCGGGCACCACGACGTGGGCCACACCGTCGGCGGAGCACACCGAGGCCTCACTCGGATCCAGCGACTACTCCCCCATGCCACTCGATGCGGCCACCAACATCACCGAACTGCCGTGGGACGGCATCGTATGGTGGACTCGCCCAGACGGCCTCATGCAGCTCCTGCCCTGCAGCCGGGACACTTCGGCGACTACCGCGCTCACCCGGGTCGGCATGTCATCGCCAGTCTGGGGCAGCCACACGGTCATGCTCAATCCTGACGTACCGCGCACCGCGGAGGTTCAGAAAACGGTCGGGTCGCACCGCTTCGTGAGCGGACTCGGCGCCGCCTGGCTTCTCATGGGCCAGGCCAACGTCACCGAAACCCGCACCATCGGTCAGCCCACGCCTCCGGCACCGCCGCCCGACAGTGACACCGACGACCTGGAGGCATCACCGTCGGCACCCTCGGCGGTCACCATCGTCGACCTTCTCCGACGTGGCTCAGCCACCCGCCGGTCGACCGGTGCCGGCAAGCAACTCGACCACCGCATCCCGGTAGAGGGCTACTGGCGCCAGCAGCCATGCGGGCCGCGCAACAGTCAGCGTCGACCCCAGTACATCGACGACTACGTCAAGGGCCCCACCAACGCTCCACTCGTCGCCAAAGAACGCGTCCACGTCTTGCGCAACCGACCCGAAGCCGACCTCGAGCCGTGACGCCGGCCACCGCATGCAGCTCGCACCGACAACTACTCCCACACACGGGGCGAGAGGAAATCGACCGTGACGAACGCCTTTCGGGACGCCGTTGCCGCGGCCACCTCCGGAACGCCCTACACCGTCACCGACACCAAGCGAGGCTTCGATGTACGCCTCGACCTCGCCGATGCGCGCTGGTGGGCGCTGGTGGGCGCTGGTGGGCGCTGGTGGGCGCCAGGGACTACGCAACAGCTTCCGGTGGCGCGTCAAACAACAGCCGAACTACTACACCATCATCGACCGCCAGATCACCCTCAACTGGCGGGCCGGGCGTCCCTTCGTCGCCAATATCCTGTGGGAAGTGCAGAGCGGCCGCATCCTGTGCCTGAGCCGGCAGAAGATCTGGGCGCTCTCTGACCACCGCCGTATCGAGCCCGTGTTGGACTACCAATTCAATGCCCGCGAAGGCCGCGACCTCATCCGCGCCGTCGCACGCCAACAGGGGCTCAAAGAGCGACCACCGCTGATCCTGGTACTCCCGCCGGCCATCATCGTCGCCCTGACCTTGGCCCTCATCTCCGCCCTGGCGGTGTACACGGCCACCCACCCGTGAGCGCGGACGCCGATCAGTCCGGGTCCCGGCGGGTGAAGATCGACGCTCTTCCCTCGGTCAGCCATGCGGGTTCCAGGTACTCGTTGAGCGAGATGACGAGAGTCCTTGCGGCACTCGACATCTCGTCGACGTAAAGATGACCGGGATGACCGTCCCCGCCCAACGCCTTGGACTTCTCGAGGATCTCGCGCGCCTTGATCCGATTGAACCGCCAGGCCACACACGCATCGCCGACCGCGATGTGGGCAGCCCCGTCGTCGACGACGGCGAACTCATGGGACCGTCGTCGCTGCAGCCGCGACGCTCCGTTCTGCAACGCGGTCACCATAGCTGCTACTAAGGCCGCCAAACCAGCATCGTCGACGGCCAACAGCAAGACGTCGTCGCCGTTGAAATCAGGCAGGCGCTTCAGCCAAACCGCTCATCGTTGCGCTACGACAACCCGTTGCTGCGGTGTAGCGGGCACAGAACACGACCGCCCACCGTCGAGGTCCACCCCTGGGCCACCATTTCCAGTGGACGCCTGTCGCCAGAGTGGTCCTTATCGGCGGCGAACACCGCCTTGCACCCGGCGGTATCGCATTCGAACAGCCGCCATTCGTCAGCTTGCTCCCTCGTTTGGATCGTCGGCGCAGCGTCCGCTTGAAAGACGATGAGGTACGAGTGGCCCGGGTACCTCGCCAGCTCAATTTCGATCCGCTGCTGCATCTCTGCACATGTGAGCGCTTGTGCGCCGCGGAGCGCCTCGTGGAATCCCGGGCTACCCCGCATTGCGGCGTGCTTGAGCTGCATCTCCCAATCGTCGGTTGTCATCGTGATGCAATCCTTCCTGGTGCGATCCAAAGCCTCGGGATGACCGGCTAACGCTCAGCGACTCGAACCCTATGACTTCGAGGCTCTGTGTTCTGCTATCGCATGTCGGGTCGGCGGCGAACGATCGCGTCGATCACCGCACTCGCGGCCGGGCCGGGAGCGACGAGGTCCCGCAGGCCGTGACGGGCCGCGGCCGCCCCGCTTTCGAACAGGGGCACCGGGCTGGTGTAGTTCATCGCCGCCCGCACCACCTCCGGTGGCATGTCGCGGCGCGCGCCGGCCAATCGCAGGGCCAGTAGCTGATCTCCGTGACACCCAGCCCATCCGGCGCAGAGACGGGATTCGGCGCTCTCCGGTGAATTCTGGTGGCAAAGAAACATTTCGGCAGGTTGAGCGGCCGTGTCTCGGTCGTAGGCGCCGAGTTTGGCGTACTCGCTGGCGGCCCACACTCCCGAGGGGACGTCGCGGCGGTAGGGGCAGGACTGGCACGGGCGCGGCGCCGGCCCGCGCACGGCGGGGCTCACGCCGCGGCCTGGCGATCGGCCAGTGCCTGTGCGACGCGCTCGCCCAACCATCGTGCGACGGGCACCGGCACTGCGTTGCCGATCTGGCGTTTGACCTGCTTGGCCGTGCCGAGGAATTGGTAGTCGTCGGAGAATCCCTGGGCGCGTGCGCATTCACGGTTGGTGAGCATGCGGTGGTAGACGCCGGTGCAGGACACGGTGGCCAGGCCATGGTGGTTGCCCCCTGCGGTAATGGTGGCCAGCGGGTTTTGGTCGGCACGGCGGGGTCGAGCGTTGCGCCGGTACATCACCAGGTGCGGGACGTCGGTGTCGGTGATCTGGTCGATCTGCGCGGAGACGTACAGGCGGCGGGTGAGTCGCGTGCCGAGGTCGGCTTCCAGGATGGCGGCCGCCGGCACCGCCTCGCGTAGAGGGGGTGTGAGGTCGACGGCGCCATCACGGGTGAAAACGCCGAACCAGCGGCGCCGACGTTGGGGTGCACCGAAGTGGGCGGCGTCGAGGACCACGGTTTGGGCGCAGTATCCCAACGCGCGCATGCCGTCGAGCCACCATCGGTAGAGAACCCAGTCGGCGAACTCGGGGACGTTCTCGACAATGACTGCTTCGTAGGCGTGCGCTTCGGCGGCGGCGATGACGGCGAACGCAGTGGCGCGGTCGAGAGCGCCGGCGTCGTTGCGGCTCATTTCCTCGTTGACGGGCAGCTTCTTTCGCCCACCGGCGGGGGTGTGCCACACGCATGACGGTGAGGCCCACAACAGGGTGGTGCGGGGGAACCGTCGCATGTCGGCGTCGTGGAGGTTGGCCAGGTGGTGCTCGGTGTCGGGGTGGTTGAGGCGGTGGGTGTCGACGGCGGTTTCCCAGTGGTTGGCGCAGGCGTCGATGCGGTAGCCGGCCTGGCGTAGTCCTTCAGAGGATCCGCCTGCGCCGGCGAAGAAGTCGGTGACCGTGAGTCCCTGCGATCGCGCGGAGCTGTCGATGAGCGAGTGCATGTCGCCCCTCCCGTCGTTAATTAAGTGGCTTGCCACTTACGATAGCCGGCGATGCGTTACGGCGCCAGGCCATGGGCGTCGGCGAGGTTCCGGGCGTTCCCGTTGGCGTTCGACGGTGGGGCCCAGTTGCGGCATTAGGCGCTGGAGCGGGGTGCCACGTCGGCCCACCGCGCGGCGATGACGGACGAGGGTGCGATGCCGAGCTGGTCGGCGGCGCCGAGCGCAGCCAGGAATACATCGCCAAGTTCTGCCAGTACGTCGGCGGTTTCGGCGCGCCCGTAGGAGCGTTTGATGAGTGCGCCGACGACTTCTCCGCCTTCTTCACCGACCTTCGCTACCCGCACCCAGTCGCATCGCTGGACGCCGAGCCGGTCGAGGTGTTCCCCGACGTCCTTGGCTAGCGCGTCGAGGTCGGTGAGTGTGCGTGGCCGCGTCGTCGACATGTGTTCTCCCCTAGGTTCTCGGATGTGGGCACTGCACGTGCCGCGCTTCCGGGATTGCAGTGTCGCGGTTGCAGCGGTGGTCAGACGAGACGGACACGGCGCGACGCACACTATCTCCGCAGACCGGCCTGGCAGGTGCGTCCGAGGTCGGGGTTGGTCGATGCTCGTTCAATGAACGGTCTCATCAACCGGCAGCTCGCGGGAGGGGTCAGCCAGGCGGGCAGGTCACGGGGAGGCGCTTCATCCGGTTGTCCGAGCGGGTGCGGCGTGGCCGAGGAGCGAGAGTTGGTTGTCGGCATCGAGGGAGTTGATGTGCCAGCTGTGCGGGAGGACGGCCATGTGGTGCTCGGTGAGCAGCCAGTAGTTGACGAGCTCGAAGACTTCGGGCAGTGGCGTTCGAAAGACTTGTTCGGATTCGTGGTGGGTCGCCTGCCCGGCTTCGTATCCGTCGGCGTACCAATCGGTTTCGCCGCTGATGAACCTTGCGGTGAACGGGAGCCCGGGTCGCTGTTGAGTGACTTCGACCGTGTAGGTGGTCTCGGTGACGACGAAATCGAGCACGTCAGCGCCGTAGCGGTCTGCTGGGGTGTGATCTTGGTCGAAGACGGGGGCGACCGATTTCAACAGTGGGGGCCCAGCGAGCGCCTCGACGAGCGGAGGGTTGCCGCGATCAGTAAGGCCTGCGGCGCGGAGTGCGTTGGCAGTCATGAGTTGGAAAAACCTCCCGGTGCTACACAAATAGATGAAGCATATGGGAAGACTATAACCATGCGCCAGATCACATGCAACACCTAAAGATGAAGCACTCCGCGTCCACCCGTGTTGCAGTACGCAACTGTCGGAGCGCTCCGCCATGCCATCTGACCTGCATATGACCGTCCGGCGGCTAGCGCAAATGCGAGAAACGCCCAATCGTCCCCCAGCAGCTGTCCCGCGCAAAGATGCAGCAACTAGCCCGTTTTCCCCGTCGAATCGCCCTTGGTGTGCGATTTAAAGATGAAGCAGCATGGGATACGATTTGACCGTGCCGAACATCCCTCCGCTGCTGGTAGCGACCAGCGGCACCACAACGTTCGCAGTTCAGCCAGACGACGGTGTCGCCACGCTGGGACGCGACCCCTCGGCGACGATCCACATTCCCGACAACCGCGTCTCCCGGCGACACCTGCTGTTTGAGCCTCGCGAGGACGGCTGGCACGCCGTCGACACCAGTCGTAACGGCACCTATCTGGCCGGCGAGCGTTTCGAGGACATCGTGATCAGTGCCACCACGGAGGTGCATCTCGGTGCTCCCGAGGGCATTCCAGTCCGACTCACGGTGACCGAGACAGCACCCAGTCACCCCGCCGACCCGGCAGAGCCCAACGCGGACGCCGATCTCGACGAGGACTTCGCTGACGACACCGAGGATGTCGACCCCATCATCGCTCGGGTCGGATCTCAGGTCGCCGCCCGCCGCGAGCAGCTCGGATTGGCTCAACGCAAGCTGGCCCGCGACGGCGTGGTTGCCGCTGGTGCTCTCATCGCACTCGAGAAGGGGCGCCGGTGGCCGCGGGCGAAGACCATTTCGAAACTCGAACATGCACTTGGTTGGCCTGCCGGATATCTCGGAGAGCTTCGCGACGAAGCCGCGGCCTCGTTGTCGACGACAGTAGAGGCTCCCCTGCTGGCCAGCGCAATCGAACTTCACCTGGCCACCCTGAGAGCCTCCGTCGGTCGGCTCCCCGCTATCGACGATCCTGACTACACACCGGTGGTGACGTCAATCTTGGCCGACCTGCGCAACGTGGAGCACGTGGTCGCAAATGCCGCGCGGACGGCAAAGGGCACGCCAGCGATCGCGCGCACACTCGGCTCGGTACGCCAACTGTACGGAGACCTCATGACCCAGGCGGCGCGCTCGCCGTACGCCACTCTCGGTCAGCGTCTCTACGCCACCCGGACCGCCGGCGGGCTGACCGCCGAGGAGGCCGCCAACGCTGCTGGCGTCGCCGCGGACGCAGTCCTGGCCGTCGAGGACGGCCGGGACGTCGACCCGGTCACGGCCGCAGCCCTTGCTGCGCTCATCACCCAGCTCCAGGGCCCCGGCGGAACGGCTCCGCGATGACGATGAGGCCCCGCGGTGCGCGCGCGGCTGGCGTCGTGGCCGTCGTCTGCGCGGCCGCGGTCACCGGGTGCACGACGACCATCCCTGGTGCAGCGCACACGTTACGGACCAGCCCACCCAGCACACCTTCCACCGCGGCGCCACCGGCCGGGGACGGCCCTTCGAGCGGCTTCATCACGCCGACGTCGTTGGGATCGAAACTTCTCAAGCGCGACGCCGTCGCAGAGACGGTGGGAGACGCCGGCCTGAAGCCGATACAGACCTACGACAAGCCGGATTTCAGTTCGGTGATGCAACCTCCGCAGTGCGACTACCGGGCATTCCCGGCGCGCAGCACCGCCTACATGAGTTCGCTCCTGGAAGGCATGGCCGGGGAGGCCAACAGCGATGACGCGACCGGTGTGCTTGCGGCGCAGGTTGTCTCATCCTGGACGACGGTGGACCACCCGAAGATGGTGCTGTCGACCATCACCGGGGAATGGCGCATGTGCCCAGAAGGGCAGGCGTTCACCTCGTTTTCCAACGGTGACACGACACCGTGGGTCAGTGGGCCGATCACCACGGCCTCCGAGGATCGGGCAGTCTCGCTGATGACTCGTCAGGAGGGGGCCGCGAAGTCGTGTGCGCACGTCGTGACCGCCTACCTGAACACGGTGATCGAAACGTTGGTTTGCGGGCCGGGTGACACTGTTGCCCAGGCCAGCGTCATCGCGGATGGCCTTGTGGCGAATCTGCGGGCCTGACCGAGCGCGTCAGCGCTACTGCAGCGCCGCGGCCAGTTGGGGGGCCAGGTTCTCGTTGAGATACTGGGTGGCCAGCACCCCGCCAGGATCATCAAGCGCCGCAACGACGTTGGGGTCATCTGCGACGACGATGGTCCCGTGGTAAGCGACGAGCTGCTTGGGTAGCCCAGAGAAGCCTCCCCCGCCGGCGTCCTTATCGGTGCGAATCACGAGAAGGACATCGGACTCGATTTGGTAGAGCTTCTCGGGGTTCGCCAGCGGCCGAAGGCCAGTGGCGTCGGTGGCTTCGCGCCTGAGATCCTGGTTGTAGACGAAGCCCAGCGCAGTCAGGTAATCCGCGGTGTTCGACGGTGTCAGGACTTGGCCGACCCCGAAGTCGGTGAGGGTGATCGCCGTCGCCGACTTGTTCTTGAACGCCTCAGTGTTCGCGTTGCGCATGTCAGCCAACTGCGAATCAGACAGGGCAATCAGCTCATCAGCCGATTGCTGTTTGCCCAGGATCCGCCCAACCCATTTCAGTCGTTCGCGCCATGTCCAGTCCTGGGGACGCAGGGCTTTGGGTTCAGTGATGGTGGGCGCGATCGCCGTCAGTTTCGTGTACGTCGCATCGTCGATCGCGCCGGAGGCGATGATGACGTCGGGATGGGCTGCCGCCACGGCGGCCGTATCGAGGAAACCAAGGACGTGGGTCCCCGTGGCGTCTTTCGCCTGCAGCCATCCCGGAAGTGTCCCGCCGGCGGCGACGGCAACTACCGGGTGCACACCGAGCGCGAACACGGCGTCCGCATCGCCCGGCCCCACGACGGCAACGGCTGACGGCGCCGAGGCCAGGGTGATCGATCCGTGGGTGGTGTCGAAGGTTTGGGGCAGATAGACCGCCTCCGGCGCGCGGCCGGGCCACCACCAGAGAACTCCGGCTGCGGCCACGGCCGCCACGACGGCCATCAGCAGGATCGGGCGCAACCACCGTCGCCGTGAACGGGCGGCCACGTGCGCAGCTCCCGGCCGGCTGCGTCCCGATTGTGGGCCAAAGAACCGGCCATCGGGAGGCGTCGACGCCTCGGCTGCCGATGGATCCGTGAACTGCCCGGACCGCGCCGACGTACCGGCGGGGACCTCGTCGAGGGCAGCTGCAACGGCCGCGGCGAACTCCCCCGCGCTGCTGTAGCGGTCAGCCGGATCCTTGGCCATGACCCGGACCAAGATCGGGTTGAGGGCTACGGGCAGGTGCGGGGCACGGTCGGTGAGCAACGGCGGCGCTTGCAACAAGTGCGCGGCCGCCATTCCCGCGAGACCGCCGCTGAATGGCGCGTGCCCCGAGAGCAGTCGGAACAGCGAGCATCCCAGTGAGTAGATATCGGCGCGCGGACCCACCGCTTGAGGATCACCGGCGAGGGTCTCGGGTGCAGCAAAGGCGACACTGGCCATAACGGTGCCGTCCTGGGTGAGTGCCGAGGCTTCATTGAGTGCGCGCGCGATGCCGAAGTCGGCCAGCAGCACGCGACCAGATTCGGCGGCGAGGAGGAAGTTGGCGGGTTTGATGTCGCGATGGATGATGCCGCGGCCGTGCGCGTAGTCGAGGGCGGCGGCCACTTCGGTCACGATATGAACGGCGCGCTGCGGTGCCATGTGGCCGGCGGTCTGCTCACGGTCGGCGTCGGTGCCCTGGACGTACTGCATTGCGATCCACAGTTGACCGTCGCTGGTTTCCCCGCGGTCGTAGACGGTGACGATGTTGGGGTGATCGAGCGTGGCCGCCAGATCGGCTTCGCGAACGAATCGGGATCTGAACTGTTCATCGTGGGAGAGTTCGGCGCTGAGGATCTTGAGGGCGTCGTGACGGGGCAAGGAGCGGTGGGCGGCTCTGTAGACGGTGCCCATTCCTCCGGCGCCGAGTCGCTCTTCGATGCGGTAGCCAGCGATGGTGGTGCCTGGAGGTAGCGTCACGACGCGTCCTCGGTGCTGTTCATCGCCTCAAACTACCGGCGGCATGGGCCCGTTCCCCCGGCCGCGCGCCGACGCCGTCAGGGGGCGGTGAGCATCAGATACTGCGCAGCGGACTTTTGGCGAAGTTCTTCAGGATGGGTGGCCAGCACCACAGCGACGTAGCGGCCGGCGGTGAGAAGACATTGGTAGAGACTGAGCGGATCGGTCTTGCTTTTACCGCTGCAGACCGTCGTCGAGGGCAGGCCGTCGGCCGGCGGGAGCGGTATGAAGTCGGCGTCGGCGGTGATGTCTCGGGTGAGGCCGTCGAACAGTGTCTTCGCGGCGGCAGCATCGGGTGTTGAGTACACCGCGGCCGCGTCCCCGACGCCTTGGACTTGCATGCCGGAGTCAGCGAACAGCTTGGCCGAGACGACGGGGGCGCCCTGGAAGTGCAGTGCGGCCCGCGGCTCGAACACACCGTTTTGGATCGTGAGATTTTCGCGGGCTACCGGCAGGGTTCGTTGCAGCACCCCGTTCGAGTCGACGGGAAGGGTGCCAAACTGCGCCGGATCGGTGGCCGGGAATTCGTCGAGGCGCGGGAGCTGCAGGTCCAGGATCTTGGCGATCAGTTCGGCGGTTTCGTCGCTGTCGCCTTTTTGGATGCGGCTGTAGTTGTAGATGACGTACTTGCCATGGGGGGTGAAGCTTTCGACGGTACTGGTGCCGTCGGTGAGTGTGCCTGCCCGGGCGCGGGCTTGCGGATACCCAGGGACGCTGTGAGGGGACACCTGCCCGTTGGGATACAGGGCGGCGGGCGGGGGTTGTTGGCTGATGTCGTCGGCCGCGGCCCGCGCGTCGTCGGGCGAGGCGAATTCCCAGACCGAATTGGTAAGGCCCTTGGCCCCGCCGGCTTGTCCCCCTGATTCGATGGAGGTGGTTCGGTCCGACGAGAACCCGAGCACGAAGTGGTGCCGTTCGGCGAGGAATTGCACTGGGTCAGGAAGTAGCCCACTGAGCGCCTTCGCATTCTTGAGGGCGTAGGTTTCGGTCACGACGGCATGCAGCAGTGTGGGGTCGACCTCCCAGGGGCCCACGACATAACCGGCCAGGCGCTGCGCCTCAATCACCGTGCCGTTGCGTCCCTCCTGATCAGCCGTACCGAGCGGCCGCGACGGGGTGGTGGGGTAGTTCCCGGGGCGCAGAAGACCCGGGATCGCCGAATCTGCGGTGAAGCCCCGGTCTCGATGGGCGTGCCCGTCGACGATCGGGGTGCAACCAGCGCCGGCCAGAGCTATTGCGAGCAAGACACTGGTGGTGCGCGCGGCCTTGCTCACCGTCACTGCGGGGGACTCACCGTGTAGTCGCCCGAGGAGTTGTCGAAGGAGACGTTGACACGTCGCGGGATTCCGTTGATGCGCACGGTGCAGGTGAACGTTGCGCCGGCGCGCACGGTGGGGTTCTGGCCGTTGTTGCAGGTGACGTCGGAGACCGCGCCCAGTCCATAGCCGTTAGCCTTGTCGGAAAGTAGCTGCTCGATGCTGCGTTGAGCGACGGTGATGTCGAGCTTGGTGGTGTTCAGGAAGCCCGGCTTCCACAGGCCCAAAATCAGGAACGCGGCAATGCCCACCGCCGCCGCGGCACCGACTTGAGCTGCGCGTCTAGTCGTGGCCGCCCGGGTGCCGGATGGGGTGTCGGGGGCGGTTGTTGCAGTCAAGAGGTGGGCAGTCGGCGGGCCAAGTCGCTCGTCGGCTGCGTTCGGATGTAGCGGCGACGCGCCAGGCCCCTCTTGGTGCTCCTCTGCGGCAGCTCCCTGCTCGACACCGGCCGCGATCTCCGCGAACGGGTCCGGCCCCGGGGCCCGGGGCGTCCACGGCGCAGTCCCGTCCGAAGTTGTCCCTTCCGACTGTGATTCCGAGGGATCCATGCTCGTCATCCTGTTGCAATTCTGCCGGCGCGCGCGCATCGCAACACCACCACATCACAGCGCCGACTCACCCGGCGCTCCCGCCGTCGACGGCGCCGCCGAACTCCCTGAACCACACGAAGTACTTGTTGTTCCAAATGGCAGCATCGGTGAGATCCCCAACATCGACGCCTTCAGGGCCGTAGGTATCGAGCACCTCCAACGCGAGCCGGAAGCACGCTGCAAGATTGGGGCCTTGCTGGCTATTCCACAGAGCAACCAAATCGTCGACACGTTGGCGCACTTCTGTCACAACGTCAACGGGAGCATCAGCAGGCAACGTGATGAGGACTTGTCGCGCGTGGGCGAGCAGGCGTTGCCCATCGACGAACTGTCGGGCCAGGACCTCGATCGCGGCGGCAGGCTTCATTCGGAAGACAGCATCGCCGGAATCGCTATCGGTTACGTCCATAGGCCTGCTCCAATCCCCTCCGGCTGATCCTTCGGGACGCAGAAGAGCCGCCGACTACCTTGCTGGTCGAATCTACAGAGTTCCGGCTCTCTGGCCTCCCGGTGGACGGACGCGCGCTGTTTTGGCCGTCGCCGCGACACCGCAGACCTCCGATGAACGGCGCGGTCGACCCGGGGCCGTTCATCGTCGGCGCATGCCGCTCACGCCGCGATAACCTGTCGACACGACACGACCACGATGGATGCTCAATTTGCTGACCACACTGCATGCCAGCCACAACGGCGAGTTCTACCGCACCCGGCTGCACGACCTCCTCGACGTCGCCGAACTCATCCGTGAGAGCCCGCGACGCCTCGAATCCGCCACCACCGCCCACGGATCCCTGATCATGTGGTTCAGCCCGCGCTCGCGCTCACTGGTCAACAAACACGCCACCGAACTCCTGCTGGCCACCACAACCTTCTCCGCAAGCCAGGTCCCCCTATTGCACGGCGACATCGTCATCACCGGGCGTGACGGTCACGGCCACCTCGACAGCCTGACTGAGGAGCAACTCCAGCACCTCGTCAACTACGAGCCCGGGATCATGCGGGCCCGCACCCTGAGCCGCCGCTTCGCCCGTGATCACCGCCATCGCCGCGCAGCGTTCGACGCCGCATCTGCGGCCACCCCGCCTCCATGGCGTTGACCGCGGCCGCCCCTACGTGGGTCGATTCACCCTGGCTCACTCTCGTTCGAGAACTCGCGCCGGCGGCGGCCGCTCTCATCGCCCTGGGCGCGGCATGCGTCGCGTTCGTCATAGGCCGGCGTCAGATCGCGGCCAGCAGCGCCAACCTGGACAAGCAGCTCGCCGCCCAAGCTCGCGAAGCCCGCCTCGACCGGCAAGCGCAGGACGCCCGGGCCACACGCGCCGAGCGACGCGATGTCCTCGTCGACGCCGCACGCGCCGTACAGACCGTTCGCCACCTCGCCATCCGTTTGCACTGGATGCGCATCGCGACCCGCGCACCCGAACTATCGGGTCAGCCCTACAGCGCCGACGACGCCAACACTCTCTCCCAAGAACTCGACGGCGCACGCGAGACCATCGACTTTTACGTCAGCGTGCTCACCGTGATCGGCTTATCAGAACCCGCCCAAGCCCTCTCGGATCTCCAAGACACCTTCGACTCATACTGCACAGCCGGCGACGCACCACCCGGCGAAGTATCCGAAGTGACTGCCGCGGCCCGCGCCACCCTGAGCCGCTTCGCCGCATCCCTACCCACCGAACGGCGTCCCGTCGCGGGGGATGGTCCGCACGATTGAAACCACCGTCGGAGTTACGTGCCGCGTACCGAGATGATCAACCGCCCGTCCGCAACGTAGGCGCTGAATAGCTCCAGCGGGTCGCCGTTCACGTCCAAGACATCAATCCCGTCGAGGTTGAGCAGATTCGACGCTTCGTCCATTGGCCTAGTTCACCTTTCGTGTGCTTGACCTGATCTCATTCAGGGCGACCCTCGCGCTTGCTGAATCGGCGAGCCCGCGGATTGCACCACCAACCGCACCATCGCCGAGGGATCAGAGGGCAACCACTTGACCGGTCGCAGGATCGAATACTTCGACGTGCTGGCCGAAGATCTGCTCCTCAGGCGCCCATCGCCATTGCAGGCCTCGCCTACCCAATCGCCGGTTCAGCTCCACCTGCTCGTCGTCGTATCCGAAGTCCTCGGCCTTGTTCATCCGCTCGATCAGTGCCCGATCGCTGAGCCGCGCGATGTCCACTACGCACCTCCCCGAAGAACGTTCTTCGATTGCCGTTGGCAGCCATGATGCATAGCGACGAGCCACCCACCAGGCACCGACACTGAAACTCGCACAGGTTTCCGGAAGCTTTGCACCGCCGACCGACCGGCAGTCCTCTGTCAACCAGTGATCACTACTCCGGCTATTGCGGCGAGCGCCAGAACCAGGCAGAGGAGCGCCCACCATGGGCGGCGCTGGGCCAGCAGAACGAAACCGAGAATGCACAGGACCACCCCGGCCGCAGCCAGAAGCAGCCCGGCGACCGCCGCACTCAGCGACATGCAACCCCGCCCAGTCCCAATACCTGCTGCACGTGGCGCCTCTCCCCGGCTCGATACAGAAGTGGTTGGCGATCGCCGTGATCACACCCACGCCTCTCAAGGATGCCCCAGAACTCAGCGATCATTGTCTGGATCCAGCAAGGCTGCCGCCAGTCGGTCTTCCTCGACATCTGCTGCGACGATGACATGCTCTTCTCCTGTCAGGAGGTAGGGCCATCGCGCGTCGGCGAGACTACGACGCGCCAGATCGCGGCCCAGGACCGAGCGCGCCCACTCCTCACCGCGCCGCTGGATGACCGCCAGACAGGCGTGCACGGCATGTGGATCGACGAACTTCGACGCACGGCCCGCTGTGACTGCGGCCTGACGCATTTGCACCAGCTGCGGTTCCGGAATCTTGGTCTGCTGCAACGGTGTTCCCATTCTTGTCATCTGAGCCGGATAGCACGACCACGCGCGAACCGACTCGTTGCCTGTCAGCCGTTCTGTTTTTCTCACAGGGTTACGCCATGCAGGTTCGGCGTTTCATCCCCGGGCTCCACTGCCGGGCACCGCTGAGGTGCAGGCCGTCGCGGCGCCTTGCAGGTCGTCGACTTCGCGGTCCAGGTAGTCCAGCTGCGTTCGTAGCGATCTGATCGAGGGTCGGATTCGCGCCGCTATAGCCTCGGCGGCGGCGGTGATGTTGCCGTATTCCTTTACCGCTGCGCCTATCTGAGCGATCGCCGCGACGTCAATGGTGGGATACATGGCTGTGGAGGCATCACCCCAGTTCACGCGGAGTCCGAGCGCATCTTCGAGCACCCGCAGTCGTCGGTGGAGTTCTTGGGCGTCGGGACCGCGTCGCTTCGCGAATTCGGCCTCGACCTGCAACCGGATTGTGCGCCGCGTCTCCTGCTCGATCTGCCATGTCTGGTTCTTGATGGTGCTGGCGCGCAGAGTCTCTAGGCGAGACATGATCGAGCGCAACGCATCCCAGGACGGCTGGTGGTCGCGTTTTCGCTCAGCCCGCACATGGACCGTCATCAGATGGTCGCCGCCGGTAGGTGGCGACATCAACCCCCAACCGTGCGGCAGTTCACCGTCTTTGACGATCGCGGGGTCGGATACGACGATCCACCACTCATGGCATTGATCGGCCCACTGGTCCGCTTTGTCTGCTGCACGGGTGATTTCGCGGCGCCAGTCAGCGCGCGAGGTCTTGATTTCGTATCCGATGAGGCATCGACCCGACGCGGCGGTGTATCCGACGTAGACGGCGTCTGCGCGTCGGCCGTCCCCGAAGGGGCCGTTCGGAGACACTTCAGGGACGAGGGTTCCGCCGGCCCATTGATCGGCCGGGCCTGTCAGACCATGGTGGGCGCGCAGCATCTGGAGTAGAGCAGCAGCTGTGACCTTCGGTGCGGCTGAGCAGTTGCCGCGCCGGCTCGTTCTGCTTGTCGTCATTCGAATATCCCTGTCCCGTAGCGTCTTCCGCTCTACTGATCACGCCGCCACGATTCGAAGGACCTCGCGGTCACCGGTAGCTGGCCAACCATTGACTATCTTGGCCGCCGCCCGGCATCCGATATCGGAGGAAGGGTGTGTCGCAGTGGACTTTCCGCGCCTAGGGCCGGGGGCGGTTCATGCGAAGCGACAGGCCGCCATGACACGTTGTTCGGTATCCACGATGTCGGAGACGTCGACGGCGAAGCCGCCGGCGATCCCACGCTGGCTGGCCGAGCCGGACGGGGCCGGGTTGTCCCTGGCCAAAGCCACCATCCCCATCGTGTGGCGGGCCCGATCGGCGATGCGATCGAGCTCGGGCCTCACGGACGGTGACGATGTCGACTCGGCGAAGCGCTGCAATGCGTCCGCCCATGCGAGGTAGTCGCTGAGGGGCGGCCCCGCGTCGATCTGGTCGTCTGCGATGAGGTCGCGGTGCTCGTGGATGTAGGACACCGTCGCGCGGACGGTGCGACAATCCGCGCTCGGCGCGGTGATCAACAACGCGGCGGCCCCGACTGCGGATGCCACCAACACGGCGAAGGCTGCGACGCGGACCCACTGGCACCCATGCGGCGCGCGTTCTCGGTTCATCGTTGGGTGGGCAGCGCTTTGCCGGTCAGTGGCACCTCGAAGGAGACGCACATCGCCAACACGGGGCTGCAGGGCCAGTCCACCTGGCACTCCGTGTAGGTCGTGCCGTCGTACTCGCCGCCGCCGATATACACAGGGGTGCACCCACGGCACCACAGCTCCAAACGTGGCGTCGCGGCGCATCCTCCTTCGGGATCACGATCGTGCTCACAATCGCCGTCCCAGCACTCTTGCGGCTTGGTGGTAACCCGCCAGGGACGATGAATGTCGAGGTGCGCGAACAGGCCGTCGCCGTAGGGTCCCTCACCGGCTGCTCCGTGCCGGCGGGCGATGGCCTCGCGCAACGCAACCTCGAGCGGCTCGCGTCGATCGCGGGGCGGCACACCGAACAGGCCGGGTTCGCCATCGGGATCGCCGACCCGAGGATTCAACCGGTCAGCGGCTTCTGCGGGGTCGATCAGTGCCGCGTAGTGATGGCGGTAGCGGTCGGTGTCCCATACGTGCGCGCTGACAAAGCCCATGGCATCGGGCATCCCGTCGAACGGTCCGAACATCCACCGCAGACCGTCTGCCTCGACGCCAACGGCCAAGCGGCCATCCCACATCCCACCCACCGTCACCCTCCCCGCGTCGCTTCTACGTCACCTCGACGCGTAACCGACGCCGCTGCAGCTGCCGCGGTCATGCCCGATTTCCATTGGGCGTAGAAGCGGTCCATGGAGTAGCCGTCGGTCTTCTCGTCGCCATCGGCGCTGTGGCCCAGCTGGGCCTCGAGGTCGTCGACCCAGCGCTCCCATGCGTCGGGTTCACAGGCCGCCGACTCGGCGGCCCACAACGCGGCGTGATCATCGTCCATGCCCTGATTCTGTGCCCGCACCCCGACAACCGCGGTGTGCACACGCTCAGCTGGGCCGGAAAGTGCGACAGCGGCGGCTCGGAGGGTCTGATCGGCACGGGTCGGTTACCCAGCGGCGACGCTGCGACCAGGCGGCCGGAACTGCTCCGCGGGGCGGTGCAGCAGCGCACCGAGCCGCCGCCAGGCGGTCGGCGTCAGGCTCAGGCCGGCCGCGGCGGCCTGCAGTGACATCGGCAGGCCGGCGTCGCGGGCTGCCTGGCGCTTGCGCTGGTCACGGCGGGCAAGTTCGGTAACGAATTCGTGGTAGGCGGTCTCGACGTCGAGCTGCATGAACAGTCCGCTGAGTCGGTGGTAGATGCGGGTGTTGGGCACGTCTTGTGCGTAGCCCAAGCGTCGACCCACGATGTTGAGCAGTTCGTCTCGGCGCAGGACCCGAAACAGTGAGGAACGCTCGATGCGGTCGAGTCCCCCACTGGGTGGCCGGACGGCTACGACTGTGTCGTCCTCGGAGAGGGTCGATACCCCGACGTGCCATGGAGTTTCGGCGAGCACCCGGTTCAGCTTGGGCGGCGAGGTCAGAACGACGACATGTTCGAAACACGTAGCGTAGCTATGTAGTTGAAGATCGAGGCGGCCCAGCCCGTCGAGGTCTGTCTTGATCTCGTAGACCACTGGCCGTTCGCCGGCGATGACAAGGTCGGCCACCGACATGAACACCGGCAAGCCGGTCATCGCGTTCACCACCTCCCCTGTCCCGGCCGCTTGGCTGATCACAGCGGTGGCGTAGACGTATTCGCAGCGGTAATCGCGCCTCAGTGCCGCGTAGGCGGTGTCGAACGCGCCCGCCAAGGTGTCACCGGGCAGAGCATGCTCGAGCACGGTTGCGAGCCGGTCCCACGGCGCGGGCTGGTGCTTACCGGCCAACTGCCTGATACACCGGGTACTGAACGCCGCTGCAAGCTCCCGACCCCAGCCTCTGCTCATCGCCCCCCCTCTTGCCCCCGGTGCGGGCCGTCCGCGACGCTGCGAGCCACACCGCCAGTTGATCCCGCCGATTGTTGACACCCGTCGGCGGCGATGGTGGGACGTCCACACCAGGCAGTGCATGAAAATTGCTATCGGGGCACCGCGGCTGGGGGGAATGTGCGGCGAAGCCGCGTCACACCCGCACCCCCGCGACGGCACAGCCTAGGGTGCGCTCATAAGCACCTCAGCAAGGTCGATCAGCCCGGGGGAAGGAGTACAGGAGCATGGAGGATCCTGCGACGTTGCAGTTCGTGATCCGTGAGGTCACCGCGGCGAATGCCGTGCAGGTCGATGAGGTAGTCGGCACCGAGGCCGCGGTTGTGACTGCTATGCCCACGACCGACGGGCACACCGTGTACTGCGCTCAGCTGGCGCAACCAATCACGCATCAGATCGACCCTGCCCAGCGCGACCGCTACGACCCGGCCTACCTCACCGAGGATCACACGGGCACCTTCGCTTGGGCCTACTTCGTCACGGTCCACCCCCACCAACCGGGAGCGCTTTACCCCGGCGCCATCGACGTCGCCGCCGACCTGGCATTCGTCATCGACCTCACCCTCAGCGCTGATGCGTACTTCGACCCGAACAAGGTCGAGTGGGCCGCCACCGTCATCATCGACACCGCCCCCGCGGAGACCGGCCCCGCGCAGACCGCACCCGCCGCACCGCCCGCCGCCGCCGACCAGCACTGGCCGCCGCCGGCCGCCACCGACCCGCCGGCACAGGTTCCGCTCGGGCCGGCGCCGTCGCAGATGCTCCAGCACAGCGATCACACGGTGTCATCCCCGCAGTTCGCCCACGCACTTGACGCCGCCATATCGACCGCGGCCACCCTGACGGGGACACCCATCGACAGCATCCCGCGACCGCAGGAAGTGAAGCCGCGCAAACACTCTCGCCACCGCGGCGCTGGACCGTCTTACAGCATCGGCGCCGAGTTCCGCTACCACACAGCCGATCCCATCAAGGGTGTGATCTGGAAGTCGACGACCGACCCCGAGGAGGCCTTGTACTGGGTCGTCGACGACGTCACCAGGTCCCTCGCCATGGCGTGGGCCCATCGCACCCCCGCCGCTGCCACCATGAACGACCGCCAACTGCAATGGACGGTCGCCGTCCCGTTCTGGCACACCTTGATGACCGCCCTCGATCCGCGGTGGGAGGCCAAGACTCGGGCCCGCATCGCCGAACTGCGCAACCACGCCGGGCTCGGCGGCCCACAGCGGCGATAGCAGCTGGCTGGGCTCCCGTCGGCGCCCCGCGTACACACGAGGGCCATCCCCCCACGTCCCGACCTGTCGGAGTGTTCAACTGGGCATCAGCACCAGTTGAACATTCGCGCCTGCAACAGGACGCTCAGAGCGCCGCCACCGCTGCCGACGGCGGCGCACTCCACGCCCGCAAAGCGTGCACGTGCCGCGCCACGACCACAATCGCCGCGGGCGCACCGGGCGTCCCCTGCTGCTGCTCAACCGACGATAGGCATGAGCTGGCGTGTGTAAGCATCGCGACGACGTCGTGAAGCCCCGTATGCGTTCGCAGCGACCCGGGAAACGCCGGCGACGCCGGCGACGGTTGAAAGGGATCGTCAGGGACGAAGGGGCCGCACGCACTCATCATGTCCACGAAGGTGGCGACTTCGGTCAAGCACATCGCCAACCAGTGCGCGAAGTAGAAACCTTCCACTCGGCGATCACGGTCTACAGGTTCGCCGCAGTCCTTCGCGGCGGCCTCCAGCAGCGACGCGGCCTCGCCGACGTAGCTCGCGCAGCTGGCCACCGTCGCGTAACCCGGTGACTCCGCGAACTTCCGCCAGCTTTGTGCATCCGGTGTTGATGCGGTGTAGGCGTCGGTGTACCGAAGCCCCGGGTAGCGCTTCTGAAGGCGACGCGCGTCGGCCTTGCGCGCATTGTGTCGGCGTCGCGTGTCTTGGTCGTCACTCATCGTCGGATCCCGTCGCACTCAGTGCTGCACCGGGCGCCCCACACACCCACGGCGGCAGAGCAGCAGGTCGGAATAACTGGTTTCACTTCCGCACCGCCCGCGTGGGCGTTCCCCCATGACGTCGGTGGCGGTGTGGGGCCGCCACCGGGAGGTCCGCCGAACGGACGGCGGTGCGTTCAGGATAGTCCGCCCAGCGAGGCGACGCACAGGTCCTCCGCAGCGACGCGCAGTGGCTACGCACCGACCACGTTGGTGACGATCGACCAGAAGTCTGGGTCTGCAGTGGTCACCACCTGCCCACCCTCGACGCTCCACGTGTCCAGCGGCGCATCGGCGATCAGAGCATCGGTGATCTCCCAGCAGGTCTTGTCGTCGTAGGTGACACCTACACGCGCGGCGACATAACCCAACCGGATGTCCATGCGCGTCAGCGGACGCGGATGCTGAACTGTCACAGTGCGACAACACCTTTCATCGTTTCCCACCTCTGGTGGTGGCGAAGATCCGCCTGGGATGTGACCGGCGCGGCCACATCAAGCCCACCCTGGTCACGACTTACCACGGTTCCGCAACCGGCGGGCCCCGACGATGGCCAGGACGACGATCACCGCGACGATGATGAAAAGTGCTGGGGCCAAACGAAACAAAGAGTGAGCTACGTCGCTTCCAGTTCGCCAGGCGAAGCCCCGAAGCAGTGTGTCGATAAACGATCCGCGACCGACGTGGGAACCGTGATGCGACCCGCCGAGGGAAAGCTGCCCAAAAGAAGTACTCATGGGCGCCATGGTGCCCTGGGCCCACAGCTAGCAGGGCTCACCGACGCGTTAGCGCCCGCCCTTTTCCTCCCCGGCATCCCCCGGGGTCGGTGGGCGCCGCACCCGCGGTCGGCCACTCCGTCAGCGTCACTGCTGTCGTGGGTCGCCGGCCACCAGCCACGGGCCGGGAAGGTCGTGTCCGGTGATGGGCCCACCAGCTGGGGCCGCGGGGTGCACGTCAGAAGCCCAATCCTCGTCGCGGAGGTGTACCCACGCCTCGGCGTCCCCGGTCCGACGATGGATCGCGCCGTTGCTGATCGGTCCCCGGCAATGAAGGCAGATGTCGTGGGTGATCAACTCGGCCCCGGGCCCGAACAGTGCTCGGCGCGCACGCGTGAATCGTGTCGCGTGCCGCACCGGCGGAGCGGCCTCGGAGAGCCAGTCCTTGGCAGCCTCGAAGCAACCGGTGATCACGTCCAGGTGCTCGGCGTCAGGTGCTGTACGTACCGCCCGCACGATGCGGTTGGCGTCGGCGCGCACGTCCACCTCCACGCGACCCCGCGTAAACAGGTAGCCAACCGCGGAGACATGGAACAGTCGCAGCGGCATGGTGTCCCACCCGTGTGATTGCGCGGTCCTGTCCAGCTCACGCAGTCGATTCGGGATTGGCGATGCACTCATGGAGCTCCTCTAATCTGACAACCGTTACCTGGCAGCTGTTTTCGCGGAACAGACTCGGTCCACCGTCGTCGCTGAATGGCTTACCTGCCGGTGTCTCGACGCACACCCCGGTGACCACGCCGTGCCGCGCCTGGCGGTCGGCGGGACCCCTCGCTCGTCTGCCGTCTCGAGCCGCCGTGTTCGATCGCCCCGCGGGTCGCGAGGGCGTCGGCCAGTTCGTTGCCCTCATGCCCCGCATGGCCCTTGATCCACCGCCAGTCAACCGTGAGAGTGGTTGCCGCAGCGTCCAATCGCTGCCACAGATCAGCGTTCTTCACAGGCTGACGCGCCGCGGTACGCCAGCCGTTGCGTTTCCAGCCGGCGATCCAACTGGTGATGCCACTGCGCACGTACTGACTGTCCGTCCACAGCTGCACGGGCAAACCCGAGGTGATCGCCTCCAACGCCATGATGGCCGCCGTCAGCTCCATGCGGTTGTTGGTCGTCGCCGGCTCCCCACCGTAGAGCTGCGTTTCCTCACCGTCGATGAAGCGCACCACCGCGCCCCAACCACCCGGTCCTGGATTGCCGTGGCAGGCGCCGTCGGTGTAGACGATGATGGAGTCGTTCACGATGCCTCTCGCTTGTAGACATCGCCCTCGACGTACTCGATGCTGCTGCCATCGACACCAGACACCGCCGTCCAGTGGTAGTCCGACTCGATGTGGCTCACCCGCCATATGCTTCGATCGAGCGCTTCAACGAGCTGGTTGTCCCCACCCGATCCGGCGAAGAACGCGTCCCCCGAACTCGTTTCATGCCAACGGTTCAGCGCGACGATCAGCTCGTCGGCTGTCCGCGCGACACGCGCATCGGATAACGCCTTGTCAACTCGCTCCCAAAACCCCATGCGCCTCTCCTGGGTAACTGTCGCCCGTCACAACGGGACCGGCCAACGACTCGCCTCTTAGCGCAGAACCGGATTCGGCCCCCGCTGCCTGAAACGTCATGGTCTCTGACCAACCGGCCGGGACGGTGCAACCTGGCGTGTCGCGAGGGACTTTCTCGGCCGAGCAGAAGAACCGATCGAGTTGGTCCATCAATGTCCTCGCCATATCCACTGCGCCCCTCTGCTTTACCAGCACGGAGCCGCTTGGGTCATCATCAGGAGACAGGCGCCACCCATGGGGATCCCGCCGGCCAGGGACGGCCTACTGCAGCGACGACAACGGAGCGAGTAGTAGAAGTCCGAATCTTCCGCGCCGAGTGCACGGTCTGTCGCCGATCCACCTAAGCAGGACTACGTTCTATTGATCCGGCCCAACTCAGCTGGATTCCGCACACTCAGGAGATCGAGCGCTTTCCGATGGAGAGGAGAACCATCGGCCGCGCGGGTCTTCACGTGACGCCAAACATCAGCATCACTGTCGAACGGGTACGGGATCGGCGCATTCTCAACTTCATCGGGACAGTCAAACCGCTGCAACTGCATGTCCCCATGATCCGAACCAGAACACTCAAATAGGTCCCAACCTTCGCGCGACGCCGCAGCACTATCCTCATCCGACCAATCCGCCTGTACATCCGTCATGCTCTCAATTCTCCCAGCGCAGTAGGACATCTCTGGCGTGCCTATCCAGACCGCACGCGCGAACTTACGCATCGTCGTAGATCGTGGTACCTGAGTCACTGGCGTCTCATTGGCCGACGACGCCACCCCAGGGCGACACGTTGCCCGATCACCGACTTCGCGTTGATGCGCCTGCGATGCCGTGCTGCTTGCGCACCCGTCTCCCCTCCCGGGTGAAGTACTCCAGGTTCGCGAAGGGCAACGGCGCTGTGGGGTCGGCCATGACGCTGGCGGTTCGCTCATCGACCTGCTCGCAGAACAGGCGCAGCATCGTCCGCTCGACGGTCTTCACCGCGCCACACAGCGCGAAGTGCACCCAGAGCTGATCGAGCCCGCCCAAGCATTTCAGCGGCCAACCGCCTGCGTGAGGCTTGGCTGCACCGAGCGGCGTTCGGTGGTACTGGCCGACGCGCGCAGATAACGACGAACCGGCCAGGCCGATGTACAGGACGGGCTCGCCTGCCGGGCGCATCGCTTCCAGGCGCCGCATGAGTGCGGACGCGGCAGGTTGGATACCGTCGAGGCGCAATCGCGGGCAGTTCGTGAGCAGCTCACCAACCGCGGCCGGCGACACGCCTACCCGTTGCGCAGGTTCGCTGTCCGCGTCGTCTGGATCCCGATTGGCGGAGACGAGGTAGACGCCCGGCCCGCTCGCTGGCACCGGCGCACCCCAGGGCACGGACCCCTCCCAGCGCACATCGGCAGCATTCAGGAGACTTCGCACGGTCGCAACCACGGTTGTCGTCTCGCTCGGATCAGCCGTACACCTCGGGCAATGACTGAAAGGGGGACGAGGGCGGCCCCTCGATGGGGCCTCTCAACTCCATCGGCTGACTGGGCAGCTGGCTGATCTGGACCGGCAGCCGCTGCGGCGAACCCACGAACTCGAAGGCGTGGACGTGGTCGTCTCGCGCATCATCACCCATTCGTTCACCTGCCATCCGCCTCGATTAATCCGGTCTGACTCTCCCACACCTGTACATAGAGGGCCAGCGACTCACGCGCGCTCGCGGAACCATCTTCGGTCAGGTTGCAGAGTGTCCGGCGCACAGCCAGTAGGGCTGCGGCCAAGGCTTGCGGCGGCGGTGATCAACGTGAGGGAAGACGATGGCCACACCCGGTTGATCGCAGTCACGGCAACGGTGTTCGGTGCCCGCGAATCGGGCGCGTGCGTCAATGACCGTCATGCCGCTCCTTATGCGAGCCTGGGTCGGGCCGCTCCGTCGAGACCATCCGGCATCGGCTCGTGTTTCATGGCGGGCTGTCCGATCACTTTCTTGACACAGAACCCGAGGATGTCGTCCCGGTCATCGGGTATCCAGTCCCCGGCGGGCGTTTGCGCAATGGACTTGCCGCAGTTGCGACACGTAGCCACCATGCGCACCGTCTCTGATTCCCTCACCTGCTCTCCTTTCGCCGATAAGCGTTGCGGCGCTTCGCCTCAGATAGTCGCCGCATGGGTGATTCGTAAGCATGACCGCATCGTTCACACCACCCGTGCTTCATCGTCACCACGTGTATCTTTCCGCTTCCCAGCTGCATTCCGGCCCGTTAGTACCGGATACATAACCCTGCTGAATCAGCAGGGAGACAGAATCGACGTAGGCAGTCACCTCGGCCTTCGGCGTGCCGTCGGGGAGATTGATCGTGATCTTCATCGTCTAGCCCTTCGTACTCTGCGCTGGACGAGCTGCCGAATGGCTTCTGCTCGTTTGGGTCTGCCCGCGCGCTTGGCGTACGCGGGCTGCGGCCACGGCTTGCGCCGCCGGTGATCGACGCGCGCAAGGACGAAGGTCACCACTGGTCGCGTGCAATTGCGGCACGGGTTTTCGGTGTTCTTGATAACCCGGCCGCACACGTCGATGACTATCATTCGGTCACCCCTCAAGTCTGAGGAACATGGCCGCCCGGTCCTGGGCCACTTCGATTAGCGCGGGTATCCGAGCATGGGCGCTTCTCGCGTAGACGTGCAACGCGCCGGCGAGTTCGTATAGAAGCTCGGAGTCGGTGAGACGCAGCGGGTCCGTCTCCGATTGGCGCTCCCCGCTCTGCGGGCTTGACGTCAAGCAGGCGTGGATGTCGTCCAACCGGACGACGGCTGTTTCGATCACGCTGCCGTCGTCCTGTTCGACCTCGAACACGTCGAAGGGTTGTGCGCACACCTCGCCCAAGGCGCCCAGCTTGGCCACCGCGGACATACGTGCGTCGAAATGCTCGGTGGCGCGAACACGCTCGGCCTCGAGTTCGGATTCGAGGAGCTCGACCATGTCGAGCAGTTCACCGTGCAAGCCGTCGAAGACACCGTATTCGCGGCAATACCGTGCACGTTCCGTCAGATCACCCAGGTTGCTCATGGTGTCTCTCAGTCGATTTCAGTTGTTGGGGATCGTGGGATAGGTCCACACGGCGATGGCATCGAGCAGGCGTTGATTCGCAGCGAGCAGCACGTGCGCGGTCTGTCGTAGCCGTTCGTTCTCGGCCGCCAGCTCGTCGCAGTGAGTACACGTCTGCTCGCGATTGGTCATCGTCATTCCTCCAGGTGCGCAGGTATCAGCACGGAGTGGGTTCCATCGGCGCGGACGCCAACCCACTTCGTATCCGGCGGTGATTGGCGACTCTGCGGCGCACACCGCCGGCAGACGATCTCGGCGTCCGTCGTGGAAAGGTCGTAGTCGTAGTAATCGTCGTTGAGCTGAATTCGGTGATCGCAGGCTGCGAAGCACCCCTCGTTGTTGTCGGGCCGGTGCAATCTGGTCTGCGCCGACGGATAGACGTCCCCGTTCGCATCGCAGATGCGGTAGAAGGAGGTGCAGCGATCCATGCTGGCGAGAATCATCAGGTCGCCAGTTCCAGTGTCACGTGCGAAAGCCGTTCCGCCGCAGCCTCACACTGCGACTCGCGGAGCTCTACGCCGATCGCTCGGCGACCCGTCTGTCTCGCGGCCACCAGCGTCGACGCGGAGCCTGCGAACGGGTCGACGACCAATCCGCCAGGCGGACATCCGTAGCCGATGAGCGGATCGAGAAGGGCAACGGGCTTCTCTGTCTCGTTGATCGCGCGCCCATGCATCGACCGGCTGTAGATGACGGAGCGCATCAGGCGCGGCCCGCCGTCGTGGGATTCGTACGCAGAGGTGTTGACGTTGCCCGTGTGCGGCGGCCTGGTCTTCCTGCGTACCTGGCGGGCGGTCTCGTCGGCTGTCGTTGGGGTCTGGTGGTGGATTTCCGACCACGCGGCATCGGTTCGGTACCAGTGCAGTGCGTGCTCGTGTACCCGTTTGAACCGATCGGCGGCGAAGCCGCTGCCGTTGTGCTTCTCCCAGACGACGTCTTGCGACATGCGCCAGCCCGTGAACTCGTCTCGTCGGTCGAGGAACATCCGCATCGATCCGAAGCACCAGAGCGACTTGCCGAACGGACGCAACGCCATCGGCCAGCCAGTAGGCCAGCTGTCCCAGCTGAGCGAGGTCTCACCGTAGGGAGGATCGGCGATCAGCAAATCGGCCGTCACGCCGAGCGCGGGCAGCACGTCTCGGAAGTCGCCGTGGTACAGCGCGACCCGCTCATCCTCGTAGTACGGAATCATCGCGGACCCAAACTCATGAGACAGCGCATCAGGCCGGCTTGCTCGTCGAGCGCCTGTCGGCCAGTCGGATCAGGCGACGGATTCTGCCGGCGATCGCGTCCTTGGTCGTGGGTGGGTCGGCCAGTTGCGCGAGCTGTTCGAGGGAGACGAGGCGATGTTCGATGCGCAGCCGCCCGGCCTGCACCAGCTGGGCTGGCGCGTCATCGCCGAGCACCGTCAGAGCACGTTCGACCTCGGCGGCAGTCGCCGCCGCAGCTGCCTCTGAGCGCAGACGGTTCGCGCTACCGAACTGCCGTGCCGCCCCCGACGCGGCGTTCTGCGCCCTGCGCGAGCGACGGTCCTCCCACGCGGCCAGTGTGGCGGACGCCCCGAACGACGCCAGCAACGCGGCGATGTCTTCCTCCTCACGGACAACGACGCTGATTCCCTCCGTGCGACTGTCGTGAGTCTTGGCCCGGACTCCCAATCGGCGCGCGGCGCCGACCAGGGCGACCGCGGTCTCGATACCGGGACAACGCACCTGCACGCCTCCACTGCTGCGCCTGTCGGATATCAGCTGTCCGGAGCCGAGAAAGGCGCCACGCCAGAGTGATTCGACGCGTGCCACGTTTCCGCCGAGCAGATGGGCGGGTAGTCCGCTGACCAGTTCGCCCTCAGGGGTGAGCAGCCCGGTGTGGGCGGCCAGCTTCGAGACGTCGTGATCGACACGCACCACGTACCCGGAGGCGGCGCCTGGTGCTGGGTGGTGGTGCACCGTGGCGCGGTAGCCATAGAGCTCCGACAGGCTGCGCTGCACGCGGCGTGCGGTGAGGTCCAGGTCCACCTGGGCGGAAAGGGACACCCGCGATCCCGTGAGGCGGACACCGTCGACGAACCTCAAGAGCGCTGCCAGTTCGGCGACCCGTGTCTCAGGCGACTTGAACACCAGACGGCACAGCTCGCGCTTCGCTTCCGTTGTGAAGTCCACTGATTGGGTCCGATCTGTCAGTTCGTGGTTCTGTGCAGCGAACGGTAACTGTTGGGGTCGACTCAACTCGGTAGCCGACGCGTAACCAGACGGTTTTTCTGAAAGGCCCCGTCCGGGGTTTGTCAGCTACACCGCAGGCGGCCATGCGAACGTTCGGCGCGCCGGCGCGTGCCGCCCGCTTTCGTCCTGCAGTAGTGCAGTGGCATTGGCCCAGCCGGGGTCAGAGGTAGATCCCGTAGTCCTTGGCCGCGGGGTCGCCGGAGTGCGCGCGCTCGGCGATCGCATCGGCGACGGCGAGCAGGCGGTCGTGTTTGGTGTCGTCGATGTAGGTGCCGATGTTCCGTACGAGCCGGTCATGCTCGGTCACCAGGTCACTCGTTGACATCATGTGTGGCTCAGCGGGTTTCACCTGCGGGCAGCCTTTACCGGTGTTGATTGGTCGGCGAGGCGCCACAGTCCGTTGGCGAGGTTCTCGGAGGCTCTGTCGACGGCCCAGAGGGCGCACTCACTGCACTGACCCGTGTTGTCGTCGTACGTGTGGGCCCAACTGCACGGTCCGGTGAGGCCCGCACACGCCGCGTACTCGGTACATCCGCAGCCCCGGCAGATCCTCGGGTAGGTCCATTCGATGCGGGTGATCTCGCTGCTTGGTTGCACTCCGCGGTGGGTGTTGCAGAAGAATTCGACGAACGCCGCCGGCGTCCACTCCGCAAACCCTTCGGCTGCGACGTCTGCTGGGGAGATCGTTTCGAGCGGTTCTCGTCGTACGTCGACGACGTCGACGATGGTGATCAGCTCGCGGTCTGCGCGACGGACGCCGCGGTACTTGGGGCACAGTGCCAACTGGTTCCCTGGCTGCAGGCGCAGCCACCCATCGCGTCTGGTCTGGGTCTTGATGCGATCGCGTACCGCTTGCGTGGTGAGGGCCACGGACATCCACCGCACTGGGGCGTGTGTGTCTGGCATGCCGGCGCTCCTATCGTTGGCTGTGGTCACCGGCGAGGTGCCGACGCCAGGTGGTTTCGAACTCCGCCAGTGCTTCGGCTTTCGCTTCGCTCAGGTAGTGCGCGTATTCCTCGGGGTGTGCCTCTTTGAGCCGGGCCATCGCTCGTCCTGCGCACGGCGATACCGCGTTGTGCCGCAACACCGTACGCCGAACCCCGCAGCTGCACCGTGCCCGTGGTGAGTCCACTTCAACGGACGCGTCGTCGCGATCGAGATCGACGATCGCGTGTCCGGGGTCGTTGCTGGAGGTCGTCATGTCTACATCGCGGAGGGAGTGTTGGCAGCGGAAGGCGAGTGCCATCGACTGCATGTGCTCAGTCGGCCAGCCCGAGTGTCCGGGGTCCGACGGGGCGTTCGGTTTTCTTGCTTGCTGTCACTGCAGCCCGGGCGGCTGCCTTGCGGACAGCGATGCTGTACCCGCGACGCGTCGCTCGATCTTCGGCCCCGATGGGCAGGGCGGCCAATGCCTGAACCTGCGGGTCGACCGGGCGACCCGACTTTTTGCTCGCGGTCACCGCGGCCCGGGCGGCCAGCTTGCGGACTGCCGTGCTGTTCTCGCCGCGCGGCGTTCCTTCTCCCGGTGTGATGGGCAAGGTGGCTAGTGCCTTTACCCGCGGGGCGACGGGGCGGCCCGATTTCTCGCTGAATGCCACTGCGACCCTGGCGGCGAGTTTGCGGATGAGGAGGATCTGAGCTGGTCTCTGTGTCATGGGTTTTCCCTTTCCGACGGTGGGCCGTCGCACCGGTGAAGTGTGTTGCGGGTGGCGCTTTGGGTGGACGCTAGCTGCGCTGTGCCCACGAAATATGGATCAACGCGTTTGGGTGGGAGCTTTGTTCGCCGCTGGTGTCGCTGGTGGGCGTCAGCCGCCGAAGTGCATCGACCAGTAGACCTGTTGGGGGTGGGCGTCATGGCTGACCGTCGTTGTTTGGTCGGTGATGTCGACGGGGTCTCCGCCGGCTTCTCGGACTGCGGTGGCCGCGAGTTCCAGCATGGTGGCGATCGCCTCTGCGTCGTCGTATCCCGTTGTGCTAGCGTTGATTTCGAGGTTGGTCACAGGCGGATCCTCCTGGGTTGGTGGTGCCAGTTAGTTCGCGTTGGCGCGCCAGGCGGTGCAGTAGGCGTACTGCCGCCCGTCGAGCGGGTGCGTGTCCGGTTCGTCGCCGGAGCGACACAAAGCCGCCAGCGGGTAGCCGTTGTCGACGACGGTCAAGTCGGGTCGCCACGTGCGGCGGGCAAGTTCCTGAGCCTGGTCCAGCAGCTGCGGCCATTCGTCTTTGAGTCCGGTCACCGACAAGGTCTGCGGGTGGTGGGCCGAGTGCAGTTGCACCTCGATCGGGTAGTTGTGTTCTGACATGTGTCGCTCCGGTCGGGGTGCTCGCGAGGTGTTGGGGTGCACGGCGGTGGGCGGCCAGGCGCCGCCCTTGATCGCTGGCAGTCCTTTTGGATGTCGTGCGGTCAGAAGGTGAATCGGGCGTGGGCCGAGGCGATGGCGGCTTCCTGGTTGTCGGCCACGGCCTGGAGACGCCGCGCGAAGTCCTCGATCGACTCGGGTGCCACCGCGGCGTTCGCCTCGAATGTGTCCGCGGCGTTTCCCAACGCCGCCTGCGTCTCGCTGACCCGGTCGGCGGCCAGCTCACGCAGCTGAGCTACCACGTCGGCGACCACGGAGTCCCTCGTCCCGGGATCGGAGCGCAGCTGCGCCGCCAGAGTCATCAGCTTGTCTGCACCGCGACGCAGCGCGTCGGGGTCGAAAACGATCATTCCCATGACCCCTACCTATCAACCGGCTGTCCAGAGCAAGCGGACCGACGCGTTTCGGACCGCACTATTCGCCGCCGAGGCCCATCGATGGCGGCGTACCGTCGTGTCGTGGCCGTTCATGCCGCCGGGGCGCGCCACGGGTCGCCAGAACCCATGCTGGCCACGTTGCGGCCTGTGCCGGCCAGCGGCGACGGCGTAGCTGTGGAGTGGAAATATGACGGCCAGCGCACGGCGGTGGTTGTCGACCCCACGGGCACCTGGATCGTGTCGCGTAACGGCGTCGACGTGTCGCGCACGTTCCCTGAGCTGGCGGCGATAGGAGACGAGTTCGGTGGGCGCCGCGTCATCCTCGACGGGGAGATCGTTGCCGTCGATGCGCAGGGCCGGCCGTCGTTCACCCGGCTGCAGCGTCGATGGCCGCAGCACCGCCGCCCGACCCCGACCCTGCTGCGCGAAGTTCCCGTTCGCGTGCTCGCCTTCGACATCGTCGCCCTCGGCAACCGATCCTTGACCGGCCTGCCCTATTGCGAGCGACGCGACATCCTCGCCGAGTTGACCGACGGTCTCACGTCGCCTGTTCTGACCGTTCCGCAGTCTTTCTCGGACGTGTCGCCGGCAGACATGCTGCAGATAGCGGGCCAGCACGGCATGGAGGGTGTCGTCGTCAAACGCGTTGACTCGCCGTATGTTTCGGGTCGTACGACGTTGTGGACCAAGCACCCGGTGCGGTCGACCGCGCAGCTGCTCATCGTCGCGTTCTGGCATGCGGGCGGGCCCGGCGGCGCCCGCAGCGTGGGCTCTGTGCTCTTGGCTGGTCACAACGCTGCCGGGGACCTGGTGGTAGTCGGCCAGGTGGGCACCGGGTTCAGCGCGTCGACGCGTCGGCACCTGTTCGAGCTGCTCGACCCGATACGCCGCACGGATCCGCCGGTCGTATCCGCGCCGGAGGTCCCGGGCGCTGTGTGGGTCCAGGCCGAAACCGTCGGGGAGGTCGCCTACCGCGAGTATGTCGCTGGGCGGTGGCTGCGCCACACGAGCTGGAAGGGTCTGAGGGACGCCGTCGACCCGGCGACGGTTGCCGTACCACCTGTAACCGCGCCCCTCGATCCGTGAGGGGGCAACCCGCCGTCGCCGCCGGCATGACAGCGCATCGTCGGCAGCGCGGCCACCGATTCAGAGCGCTTCGCCGATATCGGGAAGCAGGTTGAGGTCGTCTGGCCGCGCCACGCCCGGTTCCCATTGGCGGAACTTGGCGGCCAGCTCGCGCACGCGTCGTTTCGCCCACTCCGGACTCAGGGCACTGAGAGCGTCGTACTCGTAACGGAACCGGTCCTTGCGGTCGGAGATGTAGGAGGCCTTGTCGGTGACGATGCTCTGGGCGTACCAGTACAGGACGTCGTCGAGCGTGCCGGCATGGTCGAACGCCAGCTGGCCGCGTTCGTAGAACGCGAAGTGGTAGGTGCCGCTGTCGTCGACGAAGACGTTGAGGCCGTCGTTGGTTCGCATTCCGACGGGCATGGGAGTGGTACCCAGCCGCGCTGCAAGGCGGTCGATCTCGGTTTGCAATTCGGCGGATCTAGCGTCCAAGGGGTGGTCCGGCACGTTCGATGATTCCCTTCTCGAGTAGGTCGTTCACCGAGATCCTCGTCCCTTCGGGACCGACGACCATGTATTGAAGCGCTCCGGGGGAAGGTGTCTGTCCGAACCACGGTTGCACCGGCCCTTCGACGATGCGCCAGCCCGGGGGCATGGGTGCGCCGGTGACCATGTAGCGGCTGTACTGGCCGCCGACGGTCTCGGGGGTGATCGCCCGGTCGCTGTAGGGGGTGCCATCCGGCGAGAGGTACTGCCCGTACTCGGATCCGAATCTGTCGATGATCGTGCCTTCCGGTAGTTGGGCGGGTTGGGGAACGTAGCCGGGTGGGAACCCGTCGTTGTCGGGCCAGTTCCGTGCCCCCGGTGTTCCGAAGAGGTTTTGGAAATCCTGTGCGGGCATGCCGCCCATCGGGTCCCAGCCGCGCATGACGGCAAGGGGCGCCCCGCCCTCGGTGACCAGTTCGGCGGGTAAGCCCGCGCGGACGGCAGCGCCTTCGCCACCGAACGGCGCGGTCGCCGCGGCGGCGGTCAGGTCGAACGTCTTCTCTCCAGCGAAATAGGCCGCGCTGGGCGAATCGAGCGCATGCTGGACCTGCCCGACCGCGGTGCCCACCGGGTTGGTCACCGCCTGGTTGACGCCCTGTGCCACGTTCTTCCAGGATTCCAGGACACCGGGAGCCCCGGGCCCGCCCTGGCCCAAGAGGTTCTTGATGCTCTGCTCGGAGTTGCGCCACGCGTCACCAAATCCCTCGCCGAACCCAGGTGCCGGCATGCGGGCCGGCTCCGGCGGGCGATAGAACGGGTTGACACCCTGTGCCTCCGCCTGGGCGACCATCTGCGACAGCCGCGACTCGATCTGGTCGGCCGGTACACCCTGACTGGCCAGAAGCGGCCGCGCCGCGGCCTTGAACGCCTCAACGTCCTTGGCCGGTATCACCATTGGCGTCGCGTGGTCGGGCACCGGAGCGCCGGCCAGCTGGTCGAGCGCACCAGAGAGGTTGGCTGGTTGACCGCCAGGATTGCCGGCCGCTGCCTCCGGCACGTGCGCGCCGGCGACCTGATCGAGCGCACCCGACAGATCGGCCGGTTGACCGCCCGGCCTGACCTTCGGGTCCGGCGCGCCAGGACCGAGGAGGAGGTCCTGCAGATCCGCAGGTTGGTCCGGCCCGCCAGCTGGGCCGCCGGCTGGCAGCAGCATGTCGGTCAAGGAGCGCGGTGCATCCCCCGGTTGGTCGGCCCCAGTGACGGCTTGCACCACCGATTCCGCGGACGGCACCCCACGAGCAGCCAGGTCCCGCTCGGCATCGGTGACCGACTCCTGACCCGAAGCCACCTTGATCGCAGTCGCCAATTCCTGGTCGGCGGCAACGGCTTTGAGCATCATCCGGTGAATCCGGTCGCGCACCTCGCGTTGGGCGCCCTGACGGTCCCTGAGCTGATCCTGCGTCAATCCGGCCAGCGCGAAAGTCACAGCACCGGTGGCCAAGTCGATGTCGAGGTGCTTCTCGGCCGCGTAATGGGTGATGTCCTCCCATTCCCGCTTCACCGCCGCAACCTGTTCCTCGGCTGCGGCCGCCGCTCGCGCGACCAGCTCGCACTCCCGCGCGTGCGTCCGAAGGTCCAGCGCCACCTTTCCAGCCCCGGCACGGGCCGCGTCAGCGGCCGCGCTGTCCCAGGGGACGGCGTTCATGACGGCGGTCAGCGTGTCGGCAGCCTCATGAGCTGCCGCCCCGTGCTCGGACGCTGCGCGGAACATGTCCCGGATGGACGACGGCTCCCACCGCTGCACATCCTCCAAGGTGATCCCCACCGGTCAATTCCACCCCCTCGGCGCCGCCCCACCATCATGGTCCTGATCACAGCGGGCTCCCAGCCTCTGGTACCGCCCGGCGACGAGGATAACAACAGATCAGCTCGGCGCCTCGCTTTGCAGCAAACACTTCCCGCCGCCACCTCACGGCCGGGGCGACGCCCCCAGACCCTCCGCGCGGCGACCGAAAAAGGCCCGGCGACACGCGTGACCTCCACCAGGCCGCACGCCGCCGGTGCTTCAGTGTGCAACGGAGCGCCCCGATAAACCGACGCTGGCGCCCCAGGGGGAACTCATCATGCCCACCGCGGTCGTGATCGACATCGACGCCACCATCACCGAGCACGAATCCACACAGGCCGCCGCCATCCTGCACGACCGCCGCACCACTACTCGGAAACCATTGCGCGCCAACATCAGTGACGACGGTCGCACCGTGTACTGGGCGTACCCCTCCCGCACCGAACCGTTCAACGCGATCGCCACTGCACTGTGGTATCAGGACTGTGCGGCTGCCCGCGCCACAACGTGGCTGGCCGGAGAAGTAATCATCAGCGGGCCCGTCGACGATAACGGCACCCTGGCCCCAGTTCCTCAGGACCGGATCGTTGCGTTGCGAGCCCTAACCGGCGGTCTATAACCCGAGCCGCGGCGCCGATGCACGGTCGATCCTGCCGGCCGACCCCCGGTCGGTCGCGGGCACAGCACGCGCAGCTTGGTGCAAGATCTCGGCGTGCGCAGCGATCAATGACGAGACTTGCGTGCTGAAGCCTTCCCAGCGGGCGGCCTTGACGGCAAACGCCGCGGCGGAGTCGCCGACCAGACCGTGGGTGGCCGCCGCAGCGACGATGCGCGCGCCTTCGTGGCGGCGGGTCATCTCTTCGTGGCACCCGTGCAGTTGGCCTGCGGAGGCGACCACGGCCTCGGGCTGCATTGCGATGCGCTCAGACTCTGTCACCAGACCCCCAGAACTCCCTCATACGGTTCCCTGCGGCCACGGTAGCAAACATGGCGGCTCTACTGGGGCTGTCCGCAGGCGCGGTGGCCGACGGAGTGGGTGACCCGGAGACCGCACCGGGTGCAGTGCATGTCGCGGCAGGTGATCGTCGTGCGGTCGTTGCTGATCTCGACGAGGCATTCGTCGTGTGTGGCGTGGGGGAAGCGGACGGCCAGGGCATCGTCCCACTGGACCGCCCGCGGGGCGGAGTCCTGTTGGTCGGGGCTCACGTGTTCATTATCCGTTTTCCGCTTGTCGGGGCGACCGGCAATGAGGCGCCCGAGAGCGCTATATTCCATCTATGCGAAGTGTTGCGCCGGCGTTGTTGCCGATCTTCCGGTCTTCGCATCAGGCCGGCCTCCTGGGTCGCCTGTTCCTCACCGACGACGAGATCCCCATGACCGACCTCGCGCACGCCCTCGACATCCCCCTGACCACGCTGCACCGCGAAGCCGAACGCCTCGAAGAAGCAGGGCTGCTGACGAGCCGACGCAGCGGACGAGCACGACTGCTCCGCGCGAACCGGCGCCACCCCGCCGCGACCCCGCTGACGGGACTGCTCACCGTCACCTTCGGCCCGGCTCAGGTCGTCGCCGAGGAGTTCGCCGAGCTCAGCGCCGCCACCGTCATCGTCCACGGCTGTTGGGCGCAGCGTTACGCCGGACAGAACGGATCATTCCCTACTGCTGTTGAGGTCCTCGTCGTCGGCGATGGCCTCGACGACAACGACGTGCGCGCGGCCGCCGCCGTTGCACAACTCCGCCTGGGTCTGCGCGTCGTAACTGCGATCTGCCCCCGCAGGGTCTGGCAGGCCGAGCATCCAGACGACCCGGAGATCGCCGCCATCCGCGCGCAGCCCTTCCTGACCGTCCTCACGGCATCCGAACCGGCCTCAGCGGCCGAGGGCATCTATCGCATGCGGCCGTCCTGGACTCCCCGCTACCAGCCCGACGTCTACGTGCCCACCGACTTGAGCCTGCTCACCGGCCCCGTAAGCGGTTCCCACGACCCGCCCGTTCACCTGTACTGGCAGCCCGGCGACCTCGACTTCGCCAACCCCGCTGACCGCAAGCTGTTCTACTCCTCGGCCCTCACCACCGCCAGCAGCTCCGAGGACTTCACGCGGTGGATCAATCGCGACGCCCTCATCGCGGCGTGGCACCACCTATCGCTGCCGACGCGCGTACGCCGCGCTTGGGAAACCCTGCACCCGACCCTACGAGACGAGGCCACCATCGTGAACGACCGCATCCGCGTCCAGGACGCCATCTTGGCCGGGATCGCCGAATTCGGCTTTGCCCTCGCCGGCGGATCAGCCCTCATCGACTACGACGTCGTCTCCCGCGAAACCGACGACATCGACGCCTTCAACGACCGCTGGGACGTCGGCGCGTTCACCGCCGCCTGCACACGCGTCATCCAGGTTTGTCACGAACACGGTTGGCACGCAGCGCTCGTGGCCGACCAGGACATGGACAAGAAGATCCGCGTCGACGCCGGAACCGGTCACCCGGTCATTGTGCAACTCGTCTACTATGGCCGCTCACAAGACCCCGAGCAACGCCTTGGCGGCGGTCTGCGACTGATCTTCGACGACGTCGTCGCCGGCAAGGGCGCCGCCATCGCCGACGTCGCCCGCGGCCGCGACTTCTACGACCTCGCCAACATCCTGACCACCCCCGGCTGGACCCTGCAGCGCGTCGAATCCGCCATGTACGCAATGCGATTCGGCGACCTCATCAACCAGTTCCGCATCAACCTCGACCGCTTCCGCCGCGGCGACTTCGACGACGACATCCGCAAAGCCGGATTCGACCCAACCTTCTGCCACCGGATCCTTGGCTGAGCTGGGCCGGCCGATACCTCATCGCGAACGGCACCACAATCATCAGGGCCACACTCGGCGTTCCAGGCGAGCAGGACCTGGCCCACGCAACTCATCGCTCGCGGATGCGTCGACTCAAGACCGAAGCCACAGGCGCCGCGTAGAACATGCGCACCGGCCCGGCCAAGCCATGTGCCGCAACCCTCAGGTAAGACTGCGCCCTGAGCGGCAATTCCGTCGCTTCCGAGCCGCCCAGGAGTGCGGTGCTCGTAGCCGAACGGGAATGGAAGACCACCACACCGTCATGGCGCAGCGGTATCAGGTCATCCCGGTAGACCTCATGCCGCATGCTTGTGACTACGACACGCACGCCCAGCGCAGGCCCCTCAGTGACGAGGCGGGTATAGAGCGCGATGACCTCGGGGTTGAAGAGGACAAGTTCATCGAACGCATCGATCAAGACCACGAAATCAGCTTCTGCCCTGAGCGTTTCAAATCGCATAGCCGCACGGCGGTCGACCTCGTCGCACACCGCGGAGCAAAAATCTGTAGCGCTGAGCATCGACGGGTCGCCCTGCTGGCGTTGTAGCGAGCACACGACGTGCGGGAGATCTGCACACTGCTCGAAAGTGGCGCCCTTGAGGTCGAGGAGCGCCAGCTTTACCCTGCTGGGCGGGTAAAGGGCACAGATGGCCAAGACCAGAGCCTCAAGCGCGGCACTCTTCCCCGTACCCGCTATTCCCGCAACGAACCACACAGCACTCGCAGCCGAGAGACCAACCGAGACAACCTCTTCCGGCCTATCTACCAGCACCCCGACCGGTGCACGAAGCGCGGCATCACGGGCATTACGCCCCCATCCTTTGGCCGGATCAAACGTATCGACGGCACCCACCCCGAGCGCGTCGAGAAAGGCCTTGTCGACTTCGCGACGTACATCCCGTATGACACCCTCGTCCGCCTCGCGACCAACCGCCCGCAACGCCGCGGTGTAGGACACACCGTGCCTCCGTTGGTACTCGCGTGCAGCCTTCTTACGCGCATTCGGTGTCGGCATCCTCAACCGCCCTCCCGTCTCGTTACGCGGACAACGCGGAACTCCCACACCATCCCGCCGCCACGCGCACCAACAGGAAAGCTGCGCGGCGCCCGTAGGGCGTTGTCCCGACTCGCGAGAAGACCGGTGTGGGCGGTCCATCGACTGCGGGAGCCAGCCGCGCGCATGCGGCGTACGCCCAAGAATATGCGCTGTGTCAGCGCCCGACGCTGAGGACTCCACGGGAATGGCAGCCAAATCGATCGATCGGCGCCGCGCCGACGTCCACGTGGCGCTTGGTGTGCCCTGACACACACCATCGGCGGTCTCAGTAGGAGGCCAGCGTGACGCCGGCACATGCGGGCGAAGAATGCCCGCGCTACATAGCATTTTCGAGAGCATACTCTGCATAGAATCGTGCACACTCGCGTGTGTGCTGTTAGAGTCACGTTTATGTTGGTCGATACGAACGATCTTGTCTCTGCGACGGAGTTCAACCGCAACACCGGCCGGTACACCAACCGCGCCGCCGAAGGCCGCCGCGTCGTGATCATGAAAGACCAGAAGATCGTCGCCGCGCTGATTGGTGTCCACGACCTGAACCGGCTCGACGCCCTCGACACCACCTCCAAGCTCGGCTTCGACGACATCCCCGACATGAACGACGACCAGGGGGCAGATGACACCTCAGCGGAGGCGAAAGCGGTGATGCCGATCGGCGTCACCGTGGGCGGCGAGCCCGCCCTCATCAACCCCCACGAGGACCTTCTCGTCGTCGGCCGCGGCGCAACCGAACTCATGGGCGTCTTCGTGACGCAAGCGGGTGAACTGACCGAGCCGCAGCAGTTCGTGATCGGATCCGGCAGCCCCACCTTCCTTCTGCCGAGCAGCCGACCAGAGGCCACGCCGCCGGCAATCCTGGACGTATCCGTCGACACGAGCATGTCCGCGCAGCAGCGCCTCGCCACGCAGATCTCAGGCGAGTTGCAACGGCGCACAGCATTGCTGCGTGACCACTCGGTGAACACCGTCGAGCAGTACCGACAACTCGACACCGGATCCGCACCACTACCGACGTTGACCGTCGCCCTCGACACCGCCGATACCTATCTCGGCGGCCCGCTGGGTGAGGTCGTCTCCCAAATCGTCCGCACAGGACACGATCTCGGCGTCAACGTGTGGCTGTTCAGCAATGCAGCGCTCTTTGCCCAGGCGATGCAGTTGGCCGCGATTTCTCAGCGCCTTGCCCTACACCTTCCCACGGCCGCTCAGTCACGCGAAGTGATCGGAAGTGACGCCGCGGCCCACCTCAAGCCACGCCAAGCGGTTCTGCGGAACATTGATCAAACGCTCACACCCGTCGTCACCCCGCCCGCGACGCCACCACTCACCCCCGCCACCCCCACCGCGCCGACGGCTGAGCAATGGCCGGGCTTGCCGCAACCAACATCCATCAACTCAATCGTCGAGATGTGGACCGCGGGAGCACCCGACGACGGACCCGCACTGCCGCTGGGCTTCGTCGACGACGCCGCCAATCACCGCCATACCCTGTTCTCGCTCTCACTGATCAAGGGTGGCCACACCACTGTGATCGCAGATCCTGGACAGGCTCAGAATTTCGTACAGACCCTGCTCGCCACCGCTGCACTCATCGACCCGGTCAATCTGCAGTTCCACTACCTCGGCACCCGGGTACCTGGCAGGACACCCGCCGTGAACAGCCACACCTACGAGGACCTGAAGCACGGGGAAAGCAGTGCCGCCGTTCAATCCGTCGCCACGGCGCTCACGCAGGCAGCCGAAGCCTCGCCGCGGGCCGTCTGCCTCATCGTCAACCTCCAGGAACTCACCAGGGCTGAGAAGGTCGGTGATTCCTTCATGGTCAAGACGTTCATTGCGGACCTGTTGGACGACGAGTCGACCCGACATGTACATGTCGTCCTGCTGTCCAACGACACTATGCGATTGGACATGCAACTCGCGCCCACCCGCAGGCGCCAAGCAGCCACTTCCATCTTCTACGCCGGCACCGACCCGACCTCCATCGGGCGCGACATCCGCGACAAGGTCCGCCAACTCCCCGAGTATGGCCCGGACGCGGAATACCACGCCATCGCGATCCAACGCCCAGACCCCACCAGGAAATACGACGGGGTGTACGTCGTCCTCGCCCGACCCGACGGGTCCCAGTAACCGCCGCAAAGCACTCCGAGAGGCCACACGATGACGTTCACCGCCACCGTCACCGACCTTGCCGCCGATTCGGCGCCGCTATGGGAGTCGTTCGATCACGCGTCCGCAGAGGACGCTCACACCGCCGCGGTGCAGCACATCCGCACCGCTCAGCCGACCGACCAGGTCAGAGCCGTAGGGGACGGCGTGTACGAGGTATGGAGTTCCGCGGAGAGCGGCGGATCGACGCAGCACGTGGCCACACTGACCGTCGTCGCTGCTGACGACTAGGAGCTTCACCGCGTAGTGCTGGGTCGCAACGGCCGCAGCGGCAGCCGCGCGGACCTACGAATGGAACCGACGGAACTCCGCTCCCGACGACAACGCACTCACCTTAACCGTTTGCCCGCTCGACGGAGCCTCAAGCACCTGACCCCCGCCGAGATACACCTGAACGTGGCCCGGCGGACGCCCTGCGGAGGCGGGAAACACCAGGTCACCCGGCCGCGCTTGACTGCCGCCGACCGGCACACCGGCCGCGAATTGAGCCTCAGATGTCCGCGGGATCTCTACACCGAACATTTGCCCAGTGACGAAGCGTGACAGACCAGAGCAATCGAAGCCGACCTTGCGGTAATCGCCGGCGCGGTCAGCAGGGCCACCTCCGTCGGAGATGCCTTGCGTCGGACCGGTCATCGAGCCGCCACCCCAGGCGTAGGGAATGCCCAGAACGTTCTTGGCGATCGCGTTAAGCTTCGTCCCGTCCGCGCCACTGGCACTTCCCAACGCCAAACTGGCTGGGCCGCCGTCAAAACCATTGGAGGCGTTGGCCTTGGCCAACATGTTGTCCAGAACCTGGTTGCCGCCCGGCCCGCTGAGCATCTGTTGGAACGGCGCCGTCAAACCTGACAGTCCCTGCAACCCTTGCAGTGGTGAGGACAGCGCGCTCGGGATGGATTGAGCGGCCTGAGTCAGGCTCGGGAGGATGCTCGACGCGGTCTGGTTCATTGGCATAGACGACTGGTACGGAGACGCGCCGGCCTTGGCTAGATCGGCGGCGGTCAGCCTGGGTGCGCCAGCGCCCCGCAGAGCATCGCCCGTTCCGCCGCGGCCGCCGCCCTTGAGCGGGTCCTGCGCGTCGGGGCCGCCGCGTACCCGGTTTCCGCTGGCCTCATCGGTGTCACCCATCGCGGACGACGCCTGGGCGCCGGTGCTGGATTGCGCAGCGCCTTTGCTGACGTTCTGACCGAAATCGGTCGTCATCGTGCCGGTCGCGGTCGAGAAGCCCGAACGGACCCCACCGTCAGCGGGCAGCGGTGCACCATTGATGCCGCCCAGTTTCTCGGCGGTGCCGCCAAAGACGCCGGCCGCCTCGGCCGGGTTCAGCGTGACGTTGCCTTCGGTCATGAGCAGCTCCCGAGCGTCGCATGCGATAGATGCGGCTTCACCGGTGCCGTAGGCCTGCGTCCCATCGCTCTCCCCTACCTGCCATTTCGGACAGTTCTCACCGCATTCTACGGGTGAACCGGCCCGTATCAGAGCCTCAGGCGGGGCATTGAGCCGAAATTCCGGGCCGCAGCCGGGCGTCTTGTTCCAAGGGCAGACCCCCGGGCAGTACCCGTCGCCCTGACGGCCTCCGCATAGGCGCGGCTACCGATTCTTCTCCGGCGGCACAAGAGGCGTTCGGGCCGTAGAAGAGGTGCGGGCTTTGCGCGCGCCCACCGGCACCGCATGCACCCCATTGGCGGGCCCGACGCCTGCTGGATAGCCGCCCTCCTGCTCCAACCCGCCACCGCCGGACCCGCCCGCTGGGTAAGAGTGCAGATATCCCCTGCTCATCAGACCGTTAACCGCGGCACCCCACCGGGCCAATTGGTCAGGGCACAGCAACGGGCCGGCCAGCTGGCGCTCGATGTGCGGACGCAACAACACGGTGCCGATGACGAGCACGACCGTGTTCATCGCCGCCCACGGAACGTCCAAGTCTTCGACGGTTTGCCCGACATCGGCGCGATGGCGCCACCGCGCGATTCCCATTTCGATCAACGTGTCGAAGATCGCGGCCCCGAACGGAGTGTCGTCCACCAACGCGCGAGCGAGGTAGTCCGCCACGACGGTGTGCTTGGTCAAGAGCTGCATCACCTGCTCGCCGAAATCGTCGACCGTCACCGGTTCGGGCCCGGAGGCAAGCGCCTGGCGCAGCAGATCGGTCACGTGCCAATTGACCGCGTCAACCAAGTCGCCCTTGGTGCCGAAGTAGTGCTGGATCAATCCGACGGACACGCCGGCCCTCGCCGCCACCTCCCGAAGGGAGGTGGCTTCAACGCCTCGCGCGGCAAATTCCGCCAGCGCGGCATCCCGGATCTTCCCGGGCTTGTCATCCGATGGCCAGCGCGTCATCCGTCCACCGATCCCACCCGAACCCGTTCCCGCGCTTGCATTCTAGCCGTGCGCGGACGCCCGGTTCAGCGACTGACGCGACTGTTGGTTGATCATCACGATCTGCCTCACTTCTATGTGTTCCCGCCCCGCGGCAGCGCCGGCGCCCCCACAAACCGCGTGCCGGGAGTTCCCAGAACTTTCAACGCGCGAACGTCTCATCGCTCACCGGGGCGCGTTCGGCAATATGACGGTGCCGCGCGCTACCCTCCGACTACGCAGGCGGTGATCGCCATCGCTGGCAGCGAGGAGGTGTGGGCACAGTGAGATATCCGGCGGCCGCCACCGTCGTCGCTTTGATGCGCGATCTGCCCGAGACGTTGAAGCTCGCCGACCTCGGCGAAACACTCCTCGACGCCGGCTCCGCTGACGCTCTGTGGGACGCACACGTCGGCGCCACGTTGATCGCCGTGCCCGGGACCGAACCCGACCGCGACACCGCTGCCCGCGACGTCGAGCACTGGCACGCCCGCGGCTGGGGCGTCTACACGGTCCTCGACGAGCAGTATCCCGATCGGGTCCGGGCCGCCCGCCGCCCACCAGCAGTACTGATGACCCAAGGCAGTCTCGTCGCTGATGACTACGGGGTCGCGATCGTCGGTTCCCGCAAGGCCTCGACGGCCGCCCTGGGCTTCGCCGCCGACGTCGCGCGCGGCCTGGTCGACCACGAGGTCACTGTGGTGTCCGGCCTCGCCGAAGGCATCGACACGGCGGCGATGACCGCAGCGATCAACCTCGGTGGTCGCGTCGTCGGGGTTATCGGCACCGGCATCGACCACGCCTATCCGGCGCCGAACACCGAGCTACAGGCCACGATCGCCGAACGCGGACTGATTGTGACTCAGTTTCTCCCAGGCTTCCGCGGAGCCCGGTGGGCTTTCCCCGCCCGGAACAAGACGATGAGCGCCTACGCGCGGGCGACGGTCATCGCAGAAGCCACCGAGCAGTCCGGGACCAAGCATCAAGCCCTCGAGGCCGTCGCCCACGGGCGCCGCCTCGTTCTGCACCGCACCGTCGCCGAAGGCACCACCTGGGGTCGAGCCCTGGCCGACCGGCCCGACGTGTTCGTGGTCGACAACGCCGGCGAGGCCATCGGTCAGCTGGAGCACATCGCAGCCGCCGAGCAGTCGGTCCGCAACCGCCTCGTGGCCGCTCAGTCGAGCATTGACTGGTGACCGAGCGCGAGTCCGACGAGGTCCTGCGCCACGACATCGCCGTCGCACTCAGCCGAGTCGCCTACTTCCACAACATCGCCGCCCAAGGCCCGGGCGTCTGCCCGGTCTGCCACGGCCCCGCGCCCGGCCAGGGGCTGTGCTCAACCTGCCTCACGACACAGGCGAACCTCCATGGCGCGACGTGTGACAGCACCTTCTTCCTCGCCTACGCCGACGGTTGGCACCCCGACGCGTGGTCCCAGAGCGCGCACACGATGCGCCAGTACAAGGCAGTCCATGCGCCGCAACAGTGCGTCGACGACGTCCACATGCTCACCTTCACCGCCACCTGGGTCCACGACCCCTGCATCCGCGCCGCCGAGCAGGGCCAGGAGTGGGACGTCGCCACCTACGTGCCCTCGAAACGAACTGGCCTGCATCCCGTCACCGGCGTCGCGCTCAACATCGCCCGCATCGCTGCCCAGAACACCGACGATGGCACACCCTCGCGGACCAAGCGGGTGTCCATCGCCTGCGGCCCCGTCCACGCACCCCGCGTCGCGAACGTCGACCGCTTCACCGTGCCCGACGCCGTGCGGCCGGCCATCGAAGGCAAACGGGTGCTGCTCGTCGACGACACCTGGACCTCGGGCACCTCGATACAGTCCGCTGCTGCCGCCCTCAAGGCTGGAGGCGCGGCCTCCGTCACCGGACTATGCGTGGCGCGGTGGCTGAGCTGGCGCTGGGAACCCGACGTGCCGCTACTCCAGAACGTCACCGCCGCGCCGTACGACCCGTTCCACTGCTTCGCGGGCACTCATCAGTGCCGGCTCCGCGCCAACCTTTGACCGCTGGTGGGCCGCACGCAGCGCGACGAAGGGAACCGGCCCTCTCGGTGGCCGATTCACTCCGTCCGCCGCCATCGACATCTGCTCTCCCGTGCCCGACGTAGCCATCTGCGTGGCCCACGCGGAACAGTTCGTCAACACCACGTTCAACACCGCTGAGAATCTCCAATGTGAGCGTCACAATCGTTCGCCGAACCACAAGCGGCCCAATGGAAGTCACCTATAGGTCGAACAGGGGCCGTCGGCGACGCCGCCGGCCGCGGGCTCTCCGATCTATCCTGGACGTGGGAGGGACGCGCAAATGTCAGACCAACTGAGCTTCGAGGACGTCGACGCAGAAGTGTTCGACGCCGCATCCGGCGACGACGACACTCGGGGATGGCGAGGACCGGCCGCGTGCACGGTAGTCGGCATCACTTACCGGCAACTCGACTACTGGGCACGTACTGACCTGGTCCGACCGTCCATCGCCACCGCTGCGGGATCCGGAAGCATTCGCCTGTACAGCTTCCGCGACCTGCTCGTTCTGCGGGTCGTGAAGCGTCTGCTGGATGCAGGGATATCGCTGGCCAACATTCGTACCGCTGTGGAAGCGCTGCGCAACCGCGGAGTCACCGACCTGTCTGGGCTGACCCTTGTGTCCGACGGCGTCGGCATCTACGAATGCAGCAGCGCCAACGACGTCGTCGACCTACTCGCCGGTGGCCAGGGCGTCTTTGGCATAGCCGTCGGGGCCTCGCTTCCCGGCCTGCGGGAGGACCTCCGCCATGTCCCGTCAGAAGCCGTCACCGAGCAAAGTCAACCGCACGCTCACGATGAGCTCGCCAAGCGGCGCAACCGCGTCGCCTAAAGGCGGCCAGCCGGGAATGAGGCGGAGACGGTTCGCCAACGCGACCAGCGTGGCCGAGAACCATGCAACCGGGAAGCGAACCGCTGAAGCTCGGCGTTGCCCCGCATGCGGCCGGACTGCGGCGCTGATCAACGAGTACGACGCTCACGGCCGACGAATATGCCGCTGGGAAGCCTCAGGTAAGTGTCCGGGCACAGGCGCCGCCGCCGAATTGGCTGGCAAGATTGGCCGGCTGTTCGAGGTGATGCACAAGCGAGACGCCCCGCCCATGTCTTCCGCCGCCGCAGCAGCGGCGATCACCGCAAAAAGTGGTGTTCCCGTCAGCGCGGCGAGGCTCGAGGCACTGCGCTCGGGAGATAACGACGTGGCGGCAACGAACACGGAACTGGCTGCTATAGCAACGGGTTTCGGCGTGTCACCCACCTACCTCACCACTGCCGGCCCAACCCCCGACATCGACGCCCAGCTCGATCTCCTGCAAACGCTGCGCGACGCAAGTGTTCAGGGCCTCGTCCGCGAGACGCGCTCAGAATCTTGATCCGGTCCGGGGTCAGCAAGGCCGACGTCTTCCTGCCGCGTCGCGCCGACGAAAGCAGGGCCGCCGGCGTCACACCGTCGTGTGCCGCGCGCCCTGGGGCGTACTGAGCGCGCCGTGCCGGCCTTCCGCGGCGGGTGGGTACGACGTTGGCAGCCCCTGCTCCCAGTCACCACGGTGGCGCCAGGATCAGACGGCGGAATGTACGTCGGGTCTTCCTGCTGTAGACGCTGCGAGACGTCTTCGGGCATCGATGAGCATGAATCGTCATCGACGTCGCCGGCGTGATCCGCTGCGGTGTCGGTGATGCCGACGGTTCTGACTACGGCTTGCCATCCGCCGTTGTTGGCCAGTTCGGTTGGTAGCCAGACATTCTTGGAGCCGTTGATCAGGTCGACCGCTTTGGGGTTGGCATCCGGGCCGAGATAGATGCCGCCGCCGATCTGACGTTGGACGAGATCCGGCAGCGGAAGCAACCCGACGAGTTGCGCGGACTGGTCGTCGTCGAGCATCGACGGCGGTTGATCGAAGTAGTACCAGCTCGCGGCGCAGACACCGTAGAGCCCGGCGCCGAACTGCGCGTAGTTGACGTAGAGCTCCAGGAGTCTGGCGTCGGAAATGCTGAAGGCGAATTCCGTCGCTAAGGCGGCCTCTATGGCCTTACGGAACGCTCCTCCGCCACGCCACAGGAAGATGTTCTTGACCAACTGCTGCGGGATGGTCGAGCCTCCGGGATCTTCCTGACCGCCCAGGTGGGCGCGGGCCCGGCCGATGAACGCCGCCAGGTCGAACGGTCCGGTGCGCGGGCCCAGGTTGATGTCTTCGTGGACGAGCACCGCGGCCAGGAAGCGGCGACTGATGTGGTCATTGGACACGAACTGGTACTGCGGTGACCCACGGTCGGCGAGCATGAACGCCGTCATGGGGGGCGTCACCCAGCGAAACGCCACGGAGAGCAACGCCGACGTAACCACCACGACGGCAACACATTTAGCGACCTTGGAGAACAAACAGAAGATCATGAGGGGCCCTTTCGGGGATGACACTGTGAGGGATTAGGCCCGGTTGGACAGCATCGTCGAACACGGGCGGTGCAAAGCGCCCGCCGCGCTGGGTGCGTGCCGCCTTCCCCCTCACGAGGCGGCAGCGAGCCAGAGCGGCGGGCGCGATCGCAGCGGGTTTACACCCGGCAGCGCCAGCCGCTGGCGGTCTGGTTGACCGTCACGGCGATCGCGTTCGGGTTGACCTGCTGGCGGCAGGCCTTGGCGACGTCGACGGTGACCAGGCCGAGGCGGGTCCCGCAGCGCCAGCCGTCCCACCGGTTGTTGATGTTGGTGGCCTGGCTCGGCGCCGCGGTGCCGCTGGAGACGTTGTTGGCGCAGTAGGTGGCGATGCTGACGCCGTAGTCGGCCGCGTTGGCCAGCGGCGATGCGGTGAGACCGACCCCAGCCAGGGCGGCGGAAGCGGCTACGGTCAGTGCTGCTGTGGTGAGTTTGTTCATGAAATTGATTGAACGGCACCGCCGTTGGTTCCCGCGATCACCATTTTGGGGGTCACCCAAAAGGGGGCCACCCAAAGGGGGGCACGGTGAGTCAGGTGATGCTGACCGACCCGTCGGCGCTCATCCGCAATATTCGGCCCTCACCGTCGGCGTCGACGGCGACGATGCTGGCCAATCCGCTACGACCTGGCGGGGGCACCCGCACGGTGATCTCGCCGTCGACCGCGTGGCTCAACCATTGCGCGGCCAGGGCGCGGAACGCGGCCGCGCGGTCGGGGTGGCCGTCGAGGCCGTGGTCGTCGAACAAGTCGACGTCGACGCCGCGCGCACGTGCAGCGCGGGCGGCGACCCGCAGTTCGGGCACGTCGAAGAACGGTGAACGTATCGAGTCGCGCAGCTGCTCGCCCAACAACACGATGTTCTCGGCCTCCTCGTCCGTTAGTGGTACATCGGAGGCCAGGCGCTCCAGCGACGGCCACGCATGTTCTTGCAACGTGTCTTGTTGACGCTGCCGCTCGGCGTCGCGCTCGAGGCTCGCGACGATGTCGGCGTGCGCGGCGGCTTCGCTGGCACGCACCTCGCGGACGTCGCGGGCGGCCGGGCGCATGATGCCGGCGAACGCGGTGGCCATCGCCAGCACCGCGAGGTTGGGCAGACCCACCAGGAAACCGGTCCACGGGCCCTGACCCGTCCACTGGCCCCAGGCGGTCATGATGGCGGCCGCGGCCACTTGAGCCACCCAGGCCATCTTGACGCGGCCACGCACACACAGGAATGCGCACAGCGCCACCCCGGCACCAAGGGCGTTGGTTTGGTTCGGGTTGGCGACGTGACCGGGGAGTGCCAGGCCGGTGATCAGCGCACCAACCGGCACTGTGGCCGCGGCCAGGGCCGCGGTGCGGCCGGGCATCGGATCGGTGCGGGTGGCCATCAGCGTCGCGATGCCGCCGGCGACGATCACCACCGCCATGACTAGCCCCGGCAGGCTCGAGTTGTCGGCACCGTAATTGGGCAACGATGCCAAGGTGGCGGCAACGAACCCGCCGGCGACGACCTTGGCGGGCAGGGTGTGCAACCACAACAGCGTCGGAGCTGACAGGTCGTTCTCGTCACGGAAACTCATCGGGGCCAACGCAGTTCGATGGTGGTCCCGGCCCCGGGGGCGGACACGATGCGAGCATGACCGCCGACGTCAGACATCAGCCCGGCGATGCTGTTGGTCAACCCCAGTGCCGTCGCGGCAATCGTCGTCAGATCGAATCCCGGGCCGTCGTCGACGACGGTGACCACGACGGGAAACCTGTCCACCCGCGCGGTCACGGTGACGGTGACCGCTTGTCCGCCGTGGCGGCGCGCATTGCGGATCGCTTCACCGGTGGCGTCGGCGAAAGCCGCACCGACACGCATCGGCACCGTCAACGGGCGCTGCGGGTTCAGATCGCCCTCAACGGTGAGCGTCAGCGCTGGGTGCGCCGTGCTGAGCTCCTCGTGAAGCCGGTCCAGCACGTCCGCGGGCCCGATGGGCTGAACCGACGACCGCTCGTCGGCCAACCCCTCCCAATTGCGCAGCGTTCGGCGAGCATCCTTGCCGACGGTCGGGTCGACGTTGGCGCGACGCGCCTCACGCATCACCGCCAACACCCTGTCATGGATCAACCGACCGTAGATCTTGCGCTGAACTTCTCGCTCACGCTGACCCGCCGACTCCGCGGTCAGACGCAGAAGGCTGACATAGGACTTGTCGAGTTCGGCCCCAGTGCGCACGGCCATCAGACCGGCCAGAACGAACAGCGCGCTAAAGGCGACCCCCCAGGCGATGTCGGTGACGAGCAGTTGCCCGTACTGGGTTGAGCGCGCCTTGGCGTTGGCGATCTGCACGACGGGAAGCGCGACGGCCAAGTGGGCCAGCGCGGCCCACGGGCGCGGCGTCACGACCAGGGCCAGCGCCGCCAGGCCGGGGAAGGTCACCAGCCACGTGCCGGTGCTGGTGGCCGAGTGTTCGCCGGTCCACACCGGGAACCAGCTGCCGACGGCCAGGAGATACCCCACCGCGCAGCACACAGGCAGCACCCCGATCGTGAACTTCGTGGTGCGAGTGGAGAAGCTGCTGGCCAGCATGGCCCATCCGGGGACGAACACGATCGCCAACGCCAACGGTGTCCACCACGTAGGGACAGTGGGTGTCGCGTCGAGGTAGATCTCGACCATCACGATCACGAAGTAGGCGACATAGCCATATCCGATGAACTCCGCCAACGCTCGCCGGATCTCTCGACTATCACGACGAGGACGCACGGGCGGCGTCGCGGTGGAGGGCGGCGCGATCACTGAGCTGGTGGGCGACCGTAGTCCGGGGAGGTGTAACCGTCCTCCATCGCCCGCCGCGACAGCAGGGCGGCGTTGTCGGCGGGACGGCCGATCGAGGCGTACTTGCGCCGGATCTTTCCCACGACACTCTTCACCGTCTCCGAGGAGATGTGAAGCTCCTTGGCGATCATCGACCACGTCAGACCGTCGCCGATCAAAGCCAACACTTCCTGCTCTCGCGCGCTCAGCTGCGCGAGCCCCAGCTCCGGGTCACCGTCGAGAGCCACCGCCCACTGCTTGTCGACGACCTCCTGGCGCTGCGCCACCTGCCGGATGGCCTCCTGCAGCGCGGCCGCCTTGGCCTCCTTCTTGATGGTGCCCAGCACACCGGCACGAGCTGCTGACCGCAGCAGGTCGAACCTCTCGGCGCCGGTGTAGACGAGGGTGGGAATGCCAAGGGCATCCAGGCGCGCGACGTTGCGTTCGGGGGTGGAGTTGTCGGGCAGCGAGAGATCGAGCACTACGACATCGAAGTCGCCCGACAACGCCAACAGCTCATCCACCGTCGGCGCTGTCCCGGCCCACATGAGATCGGGAGCCTCCTCGACCATGGACCGCAGCCCCCTCGCAGTGCTCTCATGGTCTTCGACGTAACCCACCCGCCACGGGCCCACGGCATTCACCACGCTCTTCCCCCCTCGCGACGTGGGCGCTCGCCCCCGAGGCGCCGATCGTATAGTCAAACTGCGAGCTCGCCCCCACGATCCGGTTGCCCGTCCGGTTCCGCAGCCCCACGAGGAGCGTGAACGCGGTCACCCCGACGACGTCGACCCAGTTCGTTTGGGTCGGCGCTGGCGACAGCGAAACGCACGACCCTCCCGGCGGATTTCACCCCTCGCCCCCCACAGACAGACCCCTCGCCCCCCACAGACAGACGGCAGCTACTAGCCTGGATGTCGTGTCGGCAGGTGAGCAGCAGAAACAGGCAGCGCGCGCCCGCCTGGCCGCCCGTCGCGGCGCGTGGACCACCGACGCCGAGCTCATCGACGCCGCCCTACCTGCCCCTGCCGACGACTCTCACCCTGCGATCGACGAGCCAGAGGTCAATGACTTCGTCGAGCATGAGATGGCGGCCATGCGCGAAGAGCGCCGCGCCCACCACGACGTCACCGCGCGCTGAATCGTGCTCCGCGTCGTCGGCGACACCAACGTCCTGGTCTCGGCCGCGATCGGCTCCCGACACGGTGCATCCGCCAAACTCCTGGCAGCGGCCAAACGCCACGACATCACGCTCCTGGCGTGCAACGCTCTCATCGACGAAGTGACCGAAGTCCTGGCACGGCCCCACCTGCGGGCCAGAATCTCCGAACAGGATGCGCAAGCGTTCGTCGACGGGGTGATCCTGCTCGCCGAGTGGGTGCAGGACCGACCGGAGTCCCAGATCCCGCAGGTGTGCGCCGATGCCGACGACAACTTCCTCGTCGCCCTCTACCAAGACGGCGACGCCGCCATGCTCGTCAGCGGTGACAAGAAGGTCCGGCAAATCAGCTACCCGAACGTGCACGTCTATTCACCTCTCGACGCGATCAACACCCTCACCCGCCAACATGATTCGGATGACGGCTTTCTCCCCGGCAGGGCCGAGGACTTCTACCTGCACGTCGATGCCGAAGGCATCCGACCTCTCGTCACCCTCTACGCCTACCTGCACAAGCAGCTGATGTTCGGCAGTCCTTCCGAGCTGTCCAGCATATTGCCCAACCTGATCGTTCCCGAACGACTTCCGTTGTTCCGCAGCAACATTGACGCGATGCGCGCACTGCTCGACAACCGCAGCCTCTACTCACGGCCCTCCTACGCGGCGCCCGACGTCTGCCACCTCCGGCTGCCACCGAATACCGGGGAACTCGTCCGCTCCACTCGCGACATCGTGCTGCCCGAGGACACCATCTTCCTCACCGCGCTCCGCTGCCCAGATCTCGAGGACCCGCCATGGCTGGCGGTCGACCACTGGCGCGTCTTCCACATCGACCTCGACCCTGTTCCACCATCGGCCATCGGAGCCCGCTCACCGCGCTAGCCCCCCGGCATCAGCCCCGAGACGCTTCGAGGTCGAAGACCACATCGCCCCCTGCAGGACACAGGCCGCGAAGGCCGGCGAGTAGTCGACGACGACCCGCGGCCGTAGCCGCGCCGTTTCCTCGTCAGCGCCTGGCACTACCGTTGACCAGATGCGCCGCGCCTACATCGCCGCCGACGAACCCTTCGACCGCGCCGTCGCGCGCGCCTTGCTGTGGGCCGGCGAGACCGCCACCATCCACGCCCCCGACACCGCCAGCATCGATGAGAACAACCTCAACGATTACGGCGTCCCCGTGACCTGCGCGTCCAGGCGGTCAAAGTTCTTCGGCACTCCTCGCGGCACTGTCATCTGCACCTTCCTCGACCTCAGCCAGGTCCTCGACGTCGAAAGGCACGGCCGTTCTCGCGGCGTCCTACCGGCGACCGTCGGCGGATTGATCGTCGTCGATGCCTACGGCCCTCAGCCCTACGCCAAGGACGGTCAGCACCACTCTCCCTGGATCACCGCCCTCGACGTCGAACACCTCGCCGGCGAACCGATCACCCCCGTCGCCCCCGCGCCGGCGCCGCTGCGCGCCGCGATCGCCGACCTGACCATGATCGCTGTCCGCAACCAGGGCCTTCTCGACAAGCGGGAACGCTCCGAAGCGGTGCACGCCATGTCGTACCTGCGGGCCAGGGGTTTACCGCTTGACCCCGACGCGCTGATGGTCGAGGCGCTGCGCAACGAGTGGGGCGGCACCGGACCCGAAACGCTCCGCCAGATCGCGATCGACCTCAACAAGGGCACGAACCTGCAATACGACAAACGTCGCCTCGGACCCGACCGCCTGCAGCGATGGGCCACCACCACCGACTAACCGCCTCGCGGGACCGAAGCAACGACCAAACACGGCCCTGGAGCCCACGGCCTAGCGCCCGCGAGCAGCCCGGTTGCTGCTAGGCCGTCGCCGCGTCGAGGCCTGGGTCGTCCCGGCGTACGGCGTCGGGCGCCCTCGCGGGGCAGGCCCCCGCGGCGACGCCGGCGAGTAGGTCCCGCAATCGCGGTTCGTCGTCGTGTCCGCGGTAGCAGTCCAACCAGGCGGTCACGGTCGCCATCAGATCAGCGTCGGCATGCACCTGCTCGCGAGCGATGACGGTCAGCAGCAGGTCGATCGCCGCGAATTGATCGCCGAGACCGATCGCGATGTGCACGGAGCTGGTCTCGGCCGCCGAGAGGTGGTTCCGGGCTGTGTCGGCGAGCTCCCAGGCCAACTTCGTGTCGTCCGGTAGGACTGGCCGCTGCGTCGGCTTGTGCGCGCCACTGCGGGTGTTCACGCCGCCCACGGTACGGCGTCGCCTGGCCCGCCGCAGCGCCGACGAAGGCGATCCCAGGCCGCCCGATGCCCTCTCGCGCCCATCGCCGGTCACGCCACGCCGTAGCCCAACCGGCTCGCTGCACCTGCAATGCGGGCCGCCAAGTTGGGATGGGTCAGCGGCAGGGAGAGTTGCGGCCGGACGGGCATCGCGTCGGCTGCCGGCGCGAACAGCGCTAAGCACGGAGCACCGGCGAACCGACTGTTGTATCTGAGGCCGTCGATGTCGGGGTGGGCGTCGACGATCGCGCGAGCCCACGACTGGGTGACGGCATGCAGGCCGGTGGACATGGCGTAGGTGCCGCCGGCTCGGGTGGCCCAGGCGCCGTGGCTGTCGGCGGCGACGTCGAGGACCGTGAGCGGCCGCGTGAAGGACAGCGCAGTCAGGTACGGGCCGTTGAGCCCGCGGTCTATGGTGCGGTCGACCTGGAAGGCCTCGGCCAGGGCCGCGTCCGGTGTGGATGCGCCGTACCAGACACCGCGGCCCGGGTCCTCGCCTCGGGGGAGGCGATGCGGGTCGAAACGCAGCAGCGGACCGAACGTGCGCAAGGAGTTCCACGCCAGCACGTGACCGCCGGCGGTCTTGTGCACACGCCACCACAGTTCGTCGACGGCGACGATGCGGGTTTCTCCGGCCCGAATGCCCAGCGCGCGCATCTCGTCCGCGGGCGGCGGGTCCGGCAGCATCGGGTCTGGCGTCACGTTGCCGCCCAGTCGCCGACGTCGACGAGAGTCAGCACGGGCTCCTCGGATTCGCCAGCTAGTAGCCACTCCCTGACCGACGTGGGTTGTCCGCCGAGGGGCAGTTCGGGCTGCGGTGTGAGGAGAAACCCGGCGATCGCCGTGGGATGCAAACCCTTGGTGAGTAGCTGCGGGAGGACTCGATCGAGGCCTCGAACGTGCTTGAGAGTCAGCGGGGCTCCGCGGCCGTTGTCGACGAGCTCGAACTGGACGACCGGATACACCCAGGTGCCGCCGTCGTCGATCGCCCACAGAGTGTGATTGAGGCGGCGTTGCCTGACGCGGGAATCGTTGACGCCCAACCCGCTGGCGACTTCGGCGGCGGTGTAGGCGGTGCTGTAGAGCCGGGCCATGTGAGCGGTGACGTCGGCAGCGATCTCGGCGTAGGCGTCCGGATCCTCGGCGAAGCCGGCCTCGTCGAGCAGGCGGGCCTCCCCCGCGGTGAGGGTCGCCGCCCACGGGCGGTGCGCGGGCAAGGTCTTCAAAGCGGCGATGAGATCGTCTCGGCCCAGGTCGAAGCGGTCGCGCAGGAGTTGGTCGAGTTCGTCAACGGTCATGGTGGGTCCGATCCTCACATCAGAAACTAACGATGGCTAACGCCAAGATACCACCGTTACCCCGAGTGGGTACGGTTGCGTCGCCACCGTTCCCAGGAGACCTGCGAACCCACACATCTGTGTAGCGCTAATACATGTTCGACTCGCGCCTCGACCGCACGACCGCGGACCTACGCACCGCACGAACACGTCACGCTCTGACCGACCTGACCTTCCGTCTGCGATACAGAGCAGGGGGGCGACCTAAACGACGAACCGCGGCCTTCGAAGCACTCGATGCTCCTCACTAATCGCACAGGCCGCAACCAACCCTTTGGCCGGTAATCTCAGCGAGCATGACGAAAGGTCGTCGACCCCGAAGTGTTGTCGGAGGATGCGGCCTGCTCGCGCTCGCCGCGACGGTCGCCGTGATTGGCGCGCGGTTGCCCGCAGGCGGCGCGGGGCCGTTGCTCACGCGTTACGCGGCCATCGCGGGAATCGTCGGCGTCGTTTGGCTACTTCTGGCGTTCCTCGACCGTCGTCATCAGCCCGCCCAAGCGTACTTTTACGTCAGCGCGATTCAGGACGGCCGAGCGGTTCTCGTGACTGGTCCCTACGCAACCCGCGATCTTGCTGCCGGCGACATTGCTCGGGTTCGCGGTGCGCTGGCCGAGCACGGGAGCCTCGATCGGGCCTATTCGTGGGGTGTGTCAGAGAGTCCGGATCGCTTCGACGGGCTGGCCAACGCCGAACTCGGCTTCCAACCCGCCTGACTCCGCCGGGCCTGGCTTGGCCGCCGGGCCGGACTTTCTACTTCCCGTACCCGACGGGTTGCGCGCCGACGGCGGGCTTCGACGTGTCCAACGTCAACTGCTACTTCTGCAACCACGGCTGTACCAACTCCGCGACTTATCCCGACTCGTCGCCTCGAATAGCAATGCCGACAGCGATGGCGTCCCCGTCAGGCTCGGTCAGGTATACCGGCCCGCCGGAGTCGCCCTCCGCGGGCGCGCCAAATACAACCTTGGGTAGGAGTCACCGCAGTCACCGGACCACACTTTTGGCCCGTCACGACTCCGCACTTGCAGACCAACTTCGCCACCCTCGACATCAACCATCTAACGGCGATAGTATGCCGTTAATATACGTTAGGAGAGATGCTGATGTCCGTGTCCACCGAACTTGAACAGCTCTTGCGCGACCGCTTCGAGATCAGTCCCGATGACTTCGTCAACGCCCTGCGATACCTGCCGGCGTCGCGCCCATGGGCGGCGTCTCTCACCGAAGCCGAGGCCCGCCTGCTCGACGACGCCGACTTCGCCGAGGACCGCGACGCCTTCATCGCCGCCGGCACCGAGATCGCCGGACACACAGCCCACCTCGCGGTCACCGCGTTCACCGCCGACGAGGTCGCCAGCGGACTGAACATCAGCGCTTCCCGCGTACGCCAGAAGCGCCTCGCCGGCGAGCTGTGGGCCATCCCCGACGGCCAGACCTGGCTGTTTCCCATCCTGCAGTTCGAAACCGGCGACAACGGGGGCCCCACCTGCCAGGTCCGCGGCCTCGACCAGGTCCTCAACGCCCTCCCTGGCGACCTGCACCCCGTGGCGGTAGCAGGCTTTCTACGCACCCCGCAGCCCGACCTCGTCCACGGCCGCCCCATGACCCCGATCGAATGGCTCCGCACCGGCGGCGACGTCGACCAGGCCGTCGCCGCCGCGTCTGCCGTCGACTGGTACGCCACGTGACCGCACGCCTACCCGGCCCGCCATCAACCGAGGAACTTCGCGCCATCGGCATCCGCGACGTGAAACTGCGCACCGTTGACACCGACGAGACGTGGTGGCGAGTCCACCGCACCACCGGCACCCACGTGCTGGGCTGGAACGCCTTTCGCGAACACGGACCGCACCTGCGGTTCGACCCCCACCCCCCACCGGCTCGCCACCACGACGGGATCGGCGTCTGGTACGGCGCTTCCGAACCGCTGCCAGCTCTAGCCGAAGCCTTCCAAGCCGACCGCACCATCGACCGGTTCCGCGGTGACCCCTACCTCACCGCCGTGCGGTTCACCCGCGCCCTTGAACTACTCGACCTCGCCGCCGACAGCACCGGCGCCTGGCCCACCCGAGCCGGCGGCACCTTCGCCCTCTCCACCGGGCCGCACTCCATCACCCAACGCTGGGCCAGACGCATCACCGAAGCCTTCCCCGACCTCGACGGCCTGCGCTACAACAGCAGGTTCGCCGGCCAACCCTGCATCGCACTCTTCACCACCGCCGCCACCGCAATGCCCACGCGCCCAACACTTTCACTTCCCCTGACCCACCCAGGGTTGACGACCCGCATCGCCGCCGCCGCGCAGCGACTCGGCTACCTCACCATCTAACTCATACGCAGTTTGGGTCGGGCGTGCTCGATGTCCGGGAGGCGATCACGCGCTGATCTACTCATAGCGCAACGACATGCGCGCGCATCGCCGCCGACATCTCCCTGAGCGGAGGAAGTTCTCGGTCTCCAGCCGTACCCGACGGGTTGCGCGCCGCCCGCGGCGGGCTTCGACGTGTCCAGCGTCAGCTGCCACTTCTGCAGCCAAGGGCTGGACCAGCTCGGCCACGGTTCCGCCGGCGTCGGCACCTCGGATCACGATGCCGACGGCGACGGCGTCTCCGTCTGGCTGGATCACGGGTACAGCGCAGCATTACTTCCCGTACCCGACCGGCTGCACGCCGACCGTGGCGGACTTCGACGTGCCCGGCAAGGTCCCCTGCCACAGCGTCTCCGTCAGGCTTGACCAGAACCCCGTTGCAAAAGAAGGCCCGGCGGGTTCCACCGAAGTGGAGACGATCCGACCGGGCATGCGCCAACGAGAATAGCGCATGATCGACTCACACGCCCGTCGCAGGGTCGTAGCCGAGGGTCTGTTCGCGTTCGGATCTCAACACCGGGCGACGGTCAGTGATCAGCGGCCGGATCTCGGTCCGCATCACTTCCAGAAGATCCTCGGCCCGATCGGGTCGCTGGACAATCCCGAAGGCCCGTCGCGCACTGCGGAGGGCCTCGCAAATCGCAGCAATCTCGGTAATACCCATTTTGGCGGCCACCTCCGTGGCCAACCGCTCGACCTCGGGATCATCGATGATCAACGCCATGGACGCACCTCACCTATTGCTGCCAATCTGCCGAGGGCAATACACCCCTCCACAAGATGGTATTCGGAACACATTCCGAGTACTTAGCATGGACCACAAAAGCTCCAGGACCCAGACGCCGCTCCTGCGTCTTAAGCAAGCGCTCCGCTGAGGCGTGGCCGACGACCACATCATGGTGGTGACCCGGAGCGCCGGCCAGACACGACGGGGTTCTTTTCACTTCCGCTCAAACCCTGCAGGCGCGGTGGAGTCGTCCTCGTTGTCAGTCCGCCAGAACTCATCCCCGTAGGCGCGGGGAGGATAGTGCCGCCGGTCCGCTCAGCAACGCGATCAGGGGCCCATCCCCGCAGGCGCGGGGAAGACAAACGCACCGCCTCCGAACCGAGCTGGTAACTCGGGCTCATCCCCGCAGGCGCGGGGAAGACGAACGCCTTACCCATCACAGTCGCGCGCGATCGGGCTCATCCCCGCATACGCGGGGAAGACTGTGCCGCCGATCCACTCAGCGACGCGATCAGGGGCTCATCCCCTCACACGCGGGGAGGACACTATGCCGGGAACGCGCGGCCAGATCCACTTGGGCTCATCCCCGCGGGTGCGGGGAAGACGTAGCCACTGCCGACGGGCTGTCCCACATCCCGGGCTCATCCCCGCAGGCGCGGGGAAGACGAGACCGTCAGGCTGCGCGGGTATTCCTCCCCGGGCTCATCCCCGCAGGCGCGGGGAAGACGACGGCGCGCCACCATGAGACGCCGCCGGATTGGGCTCATCCCCGCAGGCGCGGGGAACACACTTGTTCACCACGGAACCAGGTATTTGTCGATTTGGCTTCATTGACGACTGTCAACGGGGCCAGTGTGAGCAGTCCGCAGCCGTATGCTTTGGCTCGGCCGATTCCGTCGGTGAGTGTGTGGGACAGGGCGTCGATGTCGCGGACTTCGAGGACACCATCGAAGGTCGCCGTGCCGATTACGACCCGGTGACCTCCTTTCGTGAATCTGAGCGTCGAGCGATTGGTGACGCGAATCGATGTCACGTCGTGCGATTGATCTGGCACTCGAAATCCGGCCCGCTCTGCTCTGCTCAGCAACCAGTGTTCTTGTTGCTTGGCGGTAACGTGTGCAAGGGGCTTGGTGTCAGCCCAATTCGCCCCCGTCTTATATCCGTTGAAGGTGGGGTTTGCGGTGAGCCGGAACGCCCATACCTGCCCTACCGCAAGACGATTGAGGAGGTTCCGGTAGTCCCTGGTGCGCCAACTGTCACCCGTTTGCCAGCCTGCTTGTTCCACGAGATGGGTCAGGTCGGGGGCGACGGGGCTGACAAGGTAGAGCGTCGTTTCGGCGTTCGTTGCGCGGTCTATGCGCCAAAGGGTCCGTCCCCCAGCGTCTTCGAGTGCGCGTGGCGGAAACGCGGACTGAACGGCGGCGTGCATTGCCTGCGGTGAGGACAGGAGCTTTACCGCGCCACGCTTCCGGGTGTGGATGGGCATTTTAGTGAGGAACATGATCACGCTCCTTCGAGTGCAGCCATAGGATCGTGCCGGTCCGCCGCACCTTCCGGGTTGGGCGTTTCTACGTACTCTTCGACCACGGTGCGCCACTCGTATTGGCGTAGTTCCGGGTTGAAGCTGACTGGCACGTCGCGGACGAGTTCACCTTCGTCGAATGAGCAGCCGTCGATAGCCATTCTCAGTTGGACCGTCTTGGGCTGCTTTTTCCTATACCAGGTGGCCGCCTGCCACGGACACTCGCGTAGCGCCGCCAACAGTCGGTCCTCGGTGACAGCGATGGGCAGTGGTTGGCTCGGCGGGCACGATCGGCGGCCGAGATATAGCGGGAACGCCGGATTGCGCAGCGCTGCAACGATTTCTTTGATCACGGTGGGGTCGCCTTCAATGCCTGCGACGAAGACCGCGTCGCCGAGATAGTATCGGTCCGACGGTTTGGTCCCGTCGGGAGTCATGGCGGTTTGGTAGTCGCGGATGAGCACTCCCGCCTGGTCGACGCGGACCCCGAACGGCAGAGCGGCGAGGTGTTCGAGCCCGTCTGTGCGGCGCATCCCTTGTGCAGCAGCTATCAGACCGAGCACGCCACTCTTAGTCGGTTCCTGGCGGGTGTCCCTTCGGCTGAACCGACTCGATGCACCCCACGCTTGCATCGGTCCCGCCAAGCGAATCAACAGTGTTGTCATGCTGGGGCACCGAGGTATTCGAGGATGGACTGCTCCAACTGCTGGGTAAGGGTTCGCATGTCGACACGGTCGCCGACCGCCTCTAACGGAGCGGCCGCGTCGCCTAGGCTAGCCACCCACGTCTTCACCGGTGGGCCGTAGACGTCCGCGACCGCACGATGCCGATCGGCCAGTGCCGCAGCAGCCTTCGCAACCACACTCCCGTCGGCCCGGGGTTGAATGGGGTTTTCGAATGCACCGACGAGGTTGATCGGTTGATCGGACCGGACCGACACAAGGATCGCTTCCGGTACTGTCCGGTTCGCAAAGGTGCTGAGTTTTCCCGTTGGCATCGACAGGATGAATGAATCCACGAACGCCGCGACAGCCCTGGCGGCGGCGGTCGAGTCCCCGAGATTCTGACGGAGCCCTGGAACGTTCACGGTTGCGTACCGGTAGAGAGTGGACGAGTTGAACTCGATCGTGCCGATCATCCCGGCTCCTGCTTGCTGGTCGCGTTCCTGCATATCGTCAACCGCAGCGAAGTAGTCGAATTCGGGCTCGACAGCCTGCACGCTGATCGCGTGGGCAACTTGGGCGGCGGCATCGACGTTGAGATTCAGGTCGTCGGCGACCATGCGCCCGAACAGCGCCACGTCGAAGCTGTGCTCGGAGTTGATCGCCTGCTTGGCGACCTTGCGGGCAACCTTGGCGCTCGCCTGGTGAGCTGCAACCGCGAGTTCCGCCAGCTTCGCGTATTGGCCTGCGCTGACGAACAGCAGGGACGAGGTCAGTTCGATCGGTTGGAAGCCTTTGGGGGCATCCTTGGGCGGCTTGGGCGTGGTGAGCGTGATTCCCGCTGCCGTGAGTGTCTGGCTGGCCAGACGCCGCGCGTCCTCAGTGGATAGGCCACCATCGAGCTGGTGGATCTGTTCACTGAGCTTCTCGACCACCCGCTTTGTGCGGCAGCCGATGTTGGACTTGTCGAGGGTCGCGTTGAACCGCGAACGGGTTGCCCGCTTCCATGCCTGGCTTGAAACTCGGGCCCGTTGCGCACCCCCGAAGATTGCTGTTTTCGGGCTGCCTGTGTCGTCACGATTGATGTTGCTGGGAGGAACGGACTGGAGAATATGTGTGTCTACGAACATCGTTGCGGCTCCTTCAGTGAGACCTGGTTAGTGGGCGGGCAGATCGTCTGGCGCCGGGTTCTCTGGGTCTCCTGTCGTAGCGCGGTGGAAGTCGCGCCCCCACCGCAGCCTGACTTGGTCTGCCCGGCTTCCGTCACGCAGCTGGCGAAGATCGACCGCGAGTTGGGCGTAGTCGAGAGGGATGTTCTCCGAACGCATCAGCATGATCAGAGCGCGGAGATGATGGACCACGGCCGCGGAGGTGCCCGCGGTGGCGACGACCTGGAACCGGCGGCGGATCGCCTCGTCGCGTCCCGTGGCACGGGCTAGACGACGTACCGCGCAACCCAGCGATATACCCCGGCGATGGACGCCGGTAGAACGTGACTGCTGGTGCAGCGCGTACAGGGTGATCGCCTCATGCGCGGCGCGCTCAAAGTCGGTGGGTTCGTTCTCTGTGTGGGTGCCCTGACAGAGTCGTTCCGGCAGGGCCCCGATGGTGTCGGCCCAGACGTCGGGGTCGCTTCCCGGGGCTGAGGGGCCCGCTCGCCTCAACTTCGCCAGCCTCGCAGCGACGTAGGTGTCACGCGGATTGCTGAAGTACCGACGTTGCAAATCGGCGACCACCCGGAGGACTGCCGTCCTGAGCTGATCGTCGAGCGACGCGCGAGGCTCCGACACGCTTGTTTCTGCCGTCACTGCTGCTCACCTTCCTGAGGGGGTTCAGTGTCGAACGCGGCCGGTAACGCGCTGCGCAGCGCCGACCAGAAGTACTTCGAGGCGAGCGACGAGTCGAGGAGCCGCTGACCCAACATGCGGCCCTTCCAGGCGGACTTGCCCGCGGAGCTGATCAGATCGCGCCCGTTCGCGCCGATGATCTCGCGAACCTGCCGCTGCCATTGGGCGCAGTGCTCTTCAAGGTCGGTGTCCTCGTCGAGATCAGCTACCCATTGGCGATATGGGGCGTCGAGGGCGAAGTAGGCGGCGGCGCGGGCTGTCGCCTTTCGGAGCTGTGCGTTCCCGCCGGCGGCCTCGGCCAGATTCCCAGCGAGATTGGCCAGTGCAGTAGCGGAGTCGTTGGCTGCCTGGACCGCGCGGTTGGCAAACACGCGCGGCTGGCTCCGGCGTCCGATGAGCGCCACCTTGATCTGAAGTGCGTCGTCGATACTTGCGACCACTCCGTTGGGCTTCGGGGTCCATGCGTTGGTGTATTGCAGCGCGAGTGCATGTGGCCGGATCCGCACTGACCTGTCGAGTAGTTTCTCCGCCACCAAATAGTCGATCCAGTTGACGACTCCTGGGGCCAACCTGGGGGCTGGTTTGCCGTCCTGTGACGGTATGTCGGCTAGCAGTCCCTCGATCCCGCGCCACAGGGATCGATCCGGGTCGAACTGGGCAGGAAGGTAACGGGTTTCACCAAACTGCTTGGACTGCGGCTCGCTGTGTCGCCACGCGGTGCAGAATTCGATGTCCTGGCGGTTGTGTGGCGAAATCCGGTCGCCATTGCCGACGATCGCTCCATTCACGAATTTCCCGTCGTGTTGCAGCTTGATTCGGCGGCTCTGCCAGGTCAGGACATCGCACGGTCCCAACGGTGCGGTGTCGTCCCGCTCCCCCACTTCGGGATGGGTCCGTTCCCACACCGGCACGTCGGAGGGCCACGTGGCGGTCCCGTTCGTGTTGCGCAGGACGGTGTTGAGCATCATCGTTTCGAACAGATTGCTGCCTTCCAGCAGGACGCCACCCAACTGGCCACACCACGCGATACCAATCGGATATCCCTTGCCGTCCTTCGTCCTCGGGTCCCGAAGGTCACCCGTTTTGATTCCGGAGGGATCGAATGCCTGGCAATGCACGACCCAACGGGCCGCCTCAGCCAGGGAGAGCCGCTGCGCTCCGGCGCCGGCTCTCGTGGTGAAGTACTTCGCGCCCGTCGGGCGATCAGCGATGAGCAGATCGACCGGCTTGAACACACCTGCTGCGGTTTGCAAATCGGCCACCTGGTAGAACGGCGCAACCGTGTCGAGCAGGTCAAAGCGGTGATGAACCGTCCGCAGGTAGCTCTCGACCTCCGCTCGAGGAAATTCACCCGCCCGCCAAAGCTCCCCCCACCGCCGGACCGGATCCTCACTCCAGTCGATCGCACGGCGGACGATCGCGAGCAGTACCCGCTGGATGGCGAATGCTTGAGTCGGGATGTCCCCGCCGACAGCGCGAATGACGGGCGCTTCGGTGAACAACTCACCGATCGACACTTCTCGCGAGCGTCCATCAATGGATCGAACCGGAATCCACGGCTGGTCGATCAGGTTGAAGGTGTCCCCCAGCGTCGTCACGTGTGGGCTCCATCTCTGCCCACCACCACGAGCCCTTCGATGTCGTCGTAGTGGATGCGGTAGCCCATCACGTCCGCACGTAGGTCTTCGTCGAGCTCAACGACGAGCTCGCCGGCCAGCCATTTGGATCCTTGCCATCCCTTATACATTCGCCGCTTCAGCGAGTCGATCGTCTTGTCAGCGATGCCCAGGTGGGTGAGAGTCTTTGGTAGCCTTATGGTTCCGGTGAGCGCGCGACGCGCATCGGCGTCATCGGGGCAGACGTCAGTGGCGATCGCTCCCCCGCTGCATCGTTGCAGTAGGTGCACTTCGTCACCGATCCGCTGGGTGAGAATCACGTCGATACCTTCGTCGGTATCCCGAACCTTGGCCTGTCCGCGTGCATCGTCAACCTCGCCGACGTTCTCCGCAAGCCAGTCGACGAGAGTCGCTTCTCGCTGCGGCTGCCTGATGCGCCATGTGCGGGCGCGGTCCTCAAGATTTGCAACATGTTTGTCGGTTGCATGCTTCGCCGATGTCAACTGATGCTGCCAGCTCGCTGGGACGTCGAGTCCCTCGCCGTAGGCTGCCTCCACAAGAGCAGCGATATCCCGAGGCAACGTGACGTGACTGCGGCCTGTGAGCACTAAAAGCGCACGGAGCAAATGGAATTCACTGTAGATCCGGGCAGATTCCGCGACTGGTCGCGGCGGGTCGGCCGCCCAGTCCTGCACACCGGTCAGGATCAGCCGTGGTGTGGTGAGATTCCCGGGCCGTTCTCGCGGATGTCGGTGCAGGCGCCCCACTCGCTGGAACAAGAGGTCGATCGGGGCGAGATCGCTGATCAGCAGATCGAAGTCGACGTCGAGCGACTGCTCGATCACCTGCGTGCCGACAACGATCCTGCGCACAGGTCTGTTGCCTCTCGGACCAAGCTCAGAGACAAGAATCGATTCGAGGTCGGCACGGTGCTGCGCAACGAACCGAGAGTGTAGGAGCACGACCTCGCCAGGGAAGTGCGACTCGAGGAGCCGCGCGGTCTGCTGTGCCCGCCCGACGGTATTGCGGACAATCCCCACGCAACCACCGCTGTCGAGCAGCTGTTTGAGGCGGTCGATCAGCGACTCGACGTCGTCGTCAAGGCGCTCCAGTTCCACCTGCGTTGTCGCACCATCCCACTCGGCACAAACGGCTCGGCGTTGTCCATCCACGACCGTAACCACCGGGTATCGGATGACGTTGTCCTCAAGACCCGCACTACACCCGGCCCATCCGCGGCCCGATTCGTAGGCTTCCACCAAGGCGAGTCGCTGAGACGACGGCAGGGTCGCCGACATCAGAACGACCGGCACCCTGTATGCCCCGAGCCATTCCAGGACGCGAACTAGGTACTGCATCATGTAGGTGTCGGCCGCGTGAACCTCATCGACGATCACCACTTTGTTGACCAGAGCAAGATGCCGCAATGCGAGGTGCCGCGCCTTCAATCCAGCGAGAAGCAGCTGGTCGATGGTGCCTACCGCAAAATCGGCGAGCAGACCCTTCTTCCGCCCGGACAGCCAGGAATGGGCGATGACCTCAGTCCGGCATGAGTTCTCGTCATCGACTGCGTCCCTTCCCAATTCGTGAAACTGGTTAGTTCTCAGCAGTCCTCGGTACGAGTCTTCGAGAGTAGCCTTCCCGTGAGAGAGAACCACGCTCGCGACCGGCACACTTTCCTGCGCTTGGATCCATCGAAGAACTCGCGTGAACATGGCGTTGGACGTGGCCATCGTCGGCAACGCGAGAAACGCGCCACCCTGACCGAACCTGGCGGCCAGACACTCGGCCGCCATGAGCGCGGCCTCGGTCTTCCCAACACCCATCGGGGCCTCTAGGACAACGAGGCCCGGTTCAGCCATCGACCGGACGGCATCGACGACAGTCCGTTGGACCGAGTTTGGGTGCGCACCCTCGGGGAGATCGAACCGATCACGCATTAGCTCGTCAACCCTGGCCGGCTGCGACGGCATCCAGCGTGGCGGCAGACCCAGGGCAGCCCAAGCGGCCGCCGCGGTGGACTCGGATCCGCGGCAATCACTCAATGGGAAGTGGTCGCTGCTGGCGATCCAGTCCGCCATGATCACGAAACCGGTCCACAACACCTGTTGCTGGGGCGTCATGGGCACCTCCGCCCAACTCCCCAGGTGCGCCTCCGCCCCCACGACGGCAGTGATGTGGTCCAGAAGCTCGTTGCGGGCGATGGTCCACTCGGCGCGGCCATAGTGGCTGACGTCCTCGTCGAAGGCCAGCTGTCCACGTGAGGGCGGTACTCCATGATGTCCGCCGGCGATGACCGCATAAGTCGCCGCTGTCCAACCAGACCATCCGCGACCCATCAAATAGTTCTCGATCGCACGGTGACTTACGACCGAATGCGGTGTGTCCTGGCGGCTAGGCACAGACAGCTTCATTCTGAGACCGCAATCACGCATCTTGCCAGCCAAGGACGGGACCTGGATCGCGAACGCCGGGCTGAGCTTCCCGACATCATGCACACCTGCAAGCCAGCACGCCAGCACCCTCACCTCATCTATGGATCGACCTGCAGAGAGGTATTCACGCGTCGAGCGCGGGACCCAGTCGTCCCACAGATGGGCCGCGACCGCCGCGGCATCCTCACAATGCCGAACCAACGACAACGAACAGTCGTCGGCGCGGCGATGCTTCGCCCACGCGCTCCGGACCTGCTCACTCAGAGACGAAATGCCAACCGCTGTCATAGCTTCAGCCCCCTCCAGCGGCAGAAGCACGCGCGTCAGGCGTCACCTCGACCCCTGGCTGGTTCGCACGGAGTTTCACGACGCCGACGCCGATAGCCATGCCGTGGACCCTAGGAGGTGGGTCCGACACCGATACCGATCGGTTGTACTGGGAAACCCTGTTAATCATGCGGACTGCGCGCTTTCAACATGGTGTGCAAGTTGAGCGGGCGCTACCCGCCCGTTGAAGGCGACAGCGTTGTCCGTGTCAGTCGAATCGAACTGCCAGGACAATGGGAGAACCGCGTGCTGGTGTTCGGCTAGAAGCCACTCGTTCACCATTTCGAAGACAACAGGCAGTGGGGCCCGCAAAGTGCAGGTGGCGATGACGGCGTCGACTGATTCTCGGTAACCATCTGCGTACCAACGTGTTTCTGTGCGCGAGAGGGTCGCGACGAAAGGTGAGCCGGGCCGCTCCTGGGCAAGTATGAGCTCGGCGTCGACCGTCGTCGCGACAAAATCAATCATCCGCTTCACCTTCACCTAGGTGGTGCATCCATGCATCACCTAGGTTACATCAAGTGGTGCGCGGATGCACCACCCGGCCCTATAAGTCGTCCTTTTGTCACCACCACGTCCGACAACTAACCAAGCAATGGCCGGAGCCGGTGGGTCAATGAGAGGAGCGCAGCTCAATCTGACTTAAACTCCGCCGCATGGATCCCGCGAACCAGGCTGTGCGCGACGCACTCAACGAACTGTCGCGAATCCAAACCATCTTCGAACACGAAACCGACGGACACCAACTGCTAACGACCCTGGCCGATCTCCGCGAGGTCCGCAAGCAACTCGACACCGCAATTCGTCTTGCCGCCGCGCGCCTAGCCCGCACCCACGGACTTCGACCGCGAGCGATCGCTGATGCGCTCGATGTGGACAAGTCGACGGTTACCCGCTGGATCTCCGCCACGAAACACTGACAATCTGGTGCTAAAGGGCCGTGCTCCGAACTGGAGGTTACCGCCCCCCTGGCCACACAATCGGTCGGCCGCTAATGCGCCCTGCGCCTAGCCTCCACCTGTTGGCCAGCCGATCACGCGACTCCCAAATCCGTATCACGCATCGACCCAGACTCGGCTAACCCGCCTGACACTCTCGGCACCTATACGGACGCCTGCCTGGTCGAAAAGCTGTACTTTCCGTACCCGACGGGCTGCGCGCCGACCGTGGCCGGCTTCGACGTGTCCAACGTCAACTGCCACTTCTGCAGCCATGGCTGGACCTGCAGCTCGGTCAGGGTTCCTCCGTCATCTGCTTCCCGGATCGTGTACCGACGGCAACTAAGTCTCCGTCTGGCTAGATCAGCCACAGGCTTGGACTTCTTGCTTCGACTGCGCCTTGCCGCCACTGATCAGACCTCGGGAGAGACCTGGTCCACCTCGGTGCCCTGGTCAACAGGTACCGGCGTGGACCACGTCACCACGACGGCGACGACCGCGAGCGCCAGCAGCGCCTTCGGGGCCGTCCCCGTCTCCAACGCCACACCAAAGAGCTGCGTCGGCGGGATTCCGGACGCCTTCTCGGTGGCCACGAGAGCGACGAGGGCGGTTCCCGCGGTCACAATCGAGCCTGACAGAACCCGCAAACCATACGAGAAGACGCGGCTCGTCAGGCTACCGATCACGACCAGGATTCCGCCTGCGACTGCTGGCCACTGCAACGGCCAGCCCGTTGCGTGCGCATCCGCTCCCCGAACCAACCAGGCGCCGGCGCCGGTCATCTGCAGCCCACCGTCGGCCATCGTGGAGGCAATCAACCACGGCTGCTTCAACGCGACCACGACCATCGCAACCCCGCACGCGAAAACTACGAGCCGCCTCATCCGATAAGCCTCCCCCGACGACCTACGACGCTTGGAATCCGCCCCAGGCGGGCCGCCCGCCGGGACGGAGAGGTTCTACTTCCCGTACCCGACGGGCTGCGCACCCACGACAGGCTTCGACGTGTCCAATGTCAGCTGCCACTTCTGCAGCCAAGGCTGCACTAACTCAGCCACTTCCTCGCCCGATGCATTGCGGCCCAAGGTGATCCCGACCGCAACGGCATCCCCGTCAGGCTGGATCAAGTACACCGGGCCACCGGAATCCCCAGGTTCACCGTGCGCAGCAAACTGGACCTTGCTCGCCGTCGGGGCCGCAACGACTGGGCCGCACTGCCGCTGAGTCGCGTTGCCGTACTTGCACAGCACGTCACCGACCTTGACGTCGGTCGTGGCGCCTTCGACGGGGCGCCGGTCGAGCACTCGGCTATCGCCGGGAATTGCGCCGTTGTCGAGCGCAATCAGGGCGATGTCGGAATCCTCAGCGCCTTTTCCTTCGTTCACTGACCTCGTGAACGATCCGATGGTCTCGTAGGCGCCGCTGATGGTCCACTTCATCGAGACCCTGCCGCCCATGTCGCAGTGCCCGGCCGTGAACATGACCGGCTGTCCGGAAGCATCGTGGGCGAGCCATCCCCCGGTGCATGTGTCTCCACCGGTGTCGTCCGCGTTGCTTACAACCAGCCCCACCCCCGGGGTGATCGCCGGCGAAGGGGGCAGGGGCGGGGCCGCGGCGGCCGGGGAGGCGAAGACGACGGCGATGGCCGTCAATACCGCGGAGATCGTGGGACTGTTCTTGAGCCTGGTCATCGTCGTTGTCACCTCCTTCTGGCAGTAAACACACCTTCAGTAACACAGCATATCTGGCCGCGCGTTCCCGGCATAGGTGCGTTTGCTCGTCGTAGCATGTAGCCAGGTGTTTCGGCCTTCAAGCTGGCCGAACGTGGATTCTGGGGGTCTCGTTTTATGGCTGTGAGTAAAGGCGGCGGTGACTGCGCCGACGAGGTCATCGGCTCGGCGTGGCCGACCGAGAACGAAGACTCCTACGCCGCCTACGCGACTGCGCTGCTGGAGAAGGCGGCGCAGGCCCAGAAGGCGGCGCAGGCCAAGCAGGCCGAGCAGCAGTACGCCCAATCCGAGACGAGCAGCCAGACCCTGGATGCGTTGGCCAAGGCCGCCGGCATGGACGCTGCAAAGCACATGCAGAGCGCCGAGGACTTCGCGAAGGCAGCCGGGTGGGCGAAGTACGCGGCGACGGCTATCAAGGCGGCGAAGCTGGCGATGAACGAGGCCGCCCAGTCTCACCAGGCGATTCACGACATGCCGACCATCTCCGCGACCGCTGCGTCGAAGGGCGCTAAGGGCGCGACGCAGAAGGCCAAGGACGCCGACCTGGAGGAGAAGCAGAATCTCGTCGCCGACGCCAAAGGGTCAATGGACAGCGCCCTGGACGCCGCCGACCGTGCGGTCCAGGCCGACTCGATTCCCACACCTTTCGGCGGAACCCCCGCCATCCCCGACGACACAGGTGCAACCCGAACCCAGGACCAAGGCTCAGGCACCGGACGGCCTTCCGACTTCCCGGGCGCGTCCGTACCTGGTGGTGCCGGGGCACCATCTGCGGGCGCTGGTGCTGGTGGGGGTGGTGCGGAGGCGCCCGCTGCGCCGGCGTTGCCTCCGTCGGTCTTCGCCGCGCCGGCGGCCCCGCCCGCCGCGGCGGCCGGTGGTGATCCTGCGGCGGCGCTCGGGTCGTCGCCGGCGGCTGCGTCCGCTGGTGAGGGCGCTGCGGGGGCCGGGTCGGGTATGGGTTCTGGGATGGGCGGCATGCCGATGGGTGGCTCCCCCATGGGCATGGGTCAGATGCCGATGCAGCCGCCGCAGATGCCCCAGGGCGGCGGTGCCGGTGCTGGTGGTGGGCCGGTGGGTGAGGTGGCCAAGCCGGTGTCGGACATGGTGAGCAAGTTGGCCGGTAAGGACGGCGGCGCGGGCGGCGGTGGTGTTCCGGTGTCGGAGCAGACGTTGGACAAGCTGCTGGCCGCTCAGGGCGGCGAGGGTGGCGCTGGTGGTGACCAGCTGGCCCCCTCCGATGACGGTTCGGGTGACGGCAAGGGCGGGGACGGTAAGGGCGATCATCTTGACGGCGACCCGAAGAAGGCCGCAGCCGCGGGGACTCACGATCAGGTGACGGGTGTGCGGGCCCCGACGGATCCGTATTCGGCGTCGAACACGAACCCGGCGTTGAACAATCCGGCTGCCTCGCACGGCGCGCCGTCGCCGGCTGCGCCCGTGGTGACGGCTCCTCCGGTGGCGGTGTCGGCGCCGATGACGGAGCTGTCGGCTGATGACAATGCGCCGGCGGCGCCGGTGCAGCATGCGTCGGCTCAGGTGCAGCCGCCGACGGTGGAGAACGCTGGGCTGCACACGCATACCGCGGCGGCGGGGATCACGGGACCGGGTGCTCCTGCCCCGGTTTCGCCGACGCCAAATCCTCAGGCCCAGGGCGGGCTTCTGGGTGCCTACCCGGCGCCGGGTGGTATGCCGGGGCCGACACCTCCGATGGGTGGAATGCCGATGATGCCCCCGATGGGCGGTATGGGCGCCGGTGGTGGCGGCGGTGGCGGTTCGGTGTCGCCGGTGCTGGCAGCTGTGCCCGCCGCGATCGGCGGCGCGGTCGTGGCGCGCGATTCGCATCGGGAGCCGCAGGGCGATGCGCCGGTGGAGCGGATCTTGGCGTTGCCGCCCGAGCACGGCACGGCGGAGAACCATTTGGCCGGGTTGGCGAAGGTGTTTCGGACGCGCGGGTGGGAGTCGGAGCGGATCGCTGTCGGTGTGTTCATGGATGGCACGGTGTTGCAGCCGCGGTTGCGGTACATCGTTGCGACCAGTGACGGCTTGTCGTTGATTCCTTTGGGTATCGCGACGCCTGCGGGTGTGGAGTTGTTGTCGCAGCAGCGGGTGCGCTCGAGCTTCGTCTCGGATTGGAGTGGCAACGATCATCCGGGGCGGAAGTTGGCGGCGCTGGCCAATGAGTACTCGCAAGAGGTTGGGCGGCTGGTCTATTTGGTGTCGACCGATTCTGATGCGGCGCAATCGCCGGGGCGTAGCGGCGAGGTGACCGAGATGTACCAGACCGCGGCGGAGACGACCGGGCTGATTCGGGACAATCGGGCTACCTCGGCGGTCGCGCCGCGCACAGAAATCGTGCGGCGCTTGCCGATTCGCGAAGAGCAAGCGCAGGAGGCGTTGGCGGCGTTCGGTGCCGCGTGGGGCTTCCATGACGCCACCGCTGACGATTTGAACTCGTCGAGGGCGATGTTGTGGGCGGCGCGGTGGGGTCGCGCGCGATCGCGCAGCGATGACTACCCGGCGTTGTTGGCGACATACCTGTACGTGGAGGGGTTGGAGGCGTTGCGCGCCGGGCGGCTCGACGAGGCGGCGTACTCGGCGTCGTCGATGTTGTCGGTCGAACCGCTCGACGCCTGAATCATTGTTGGCTAGCAACGGGTTTGGGTTGCGACGATGATCGACGAGTTGGTCGACTACGCGTATCGCGGGGCGTTCGCTGAGGTCCCGGTGGAGAGTCCGGATGTGATGCCGCTGCTGCGGCGTCGGGCGGCAGTGGCTCGGTCGTGGTTGTTGCTTCCGGTGTTGTGGAAGGCGCGGCTGGGGACTCTGTCGGCTGGGTGGCGTGATGAGTTGCCGCGACCCGAGGGGCCGTTGGCGTGGGACGCTGCTGGCGCGGTGGATGAGTTACGTCGGATGCCGATCGAGCCGTGGGAGCCTGGGCCGGTCGTCGGTGATGAGGATCCGGCGCGGGTGTGGTTCCTAGAGATGTCGGCGGCCGCGGCCGGTGTGTGCGGGCACGCCGAGGGGGCTTTCGCGTACCGGTTGGTGAATCCTCGCGATCGGGTCGCGCGGCAGCCGGAGTTCGACATGTGGCGGTTGTCGCGGCTGGCCGGCGGCGCAGTGGCCGCCGCGGCGTACGAGTCAGCCGGTGGATTGTTCACGCTCAGCGACCTGGCCGGATTGGATGGTGCCGATCCCGATCCGATGACTCTTGGGCCTGACGTGCGGGCGCTGATCTACGCGCCACGGCCGAGTTACTGGGGTGTCGCCCCGGTCGTTGACAGGTAACAGTTGGTGCAGCGGACGTCAGGGAACCGCGGCTAGCATGGTTACCGTGAGCGTTGCCGAGAGCAGCTTTCAACCCACGTCACCCCTGGGCTACCGGCTCCAGGAGTACCGGGAGGCTGTTTTGTCGTGCGCGCAAGAGCACGGGGTGAAGAACGTCCGGGTTTTCGGAAGTGTGCGGCGGGGCACCGACTCCACCACGTCGGACGTCGACCTGCTCGTCGATCTTCCACCCGAGATGGGCCTCTTCTCGCTGGCGCGGTTCGAACGTGAGCTCGCTGAGCTTCTTGGGATCCCCGTTGATGTCGTCCCCGCGGCTTCACTCAAGCCGCACTTAGCTGCCAAGGTGTTGAGCGACGCGGTCCCACTGTGAGGACTGACGCCGAGTTGGCTCGCGAGGCCCTGGCCCACCTCGACATTCTCCGCGCGCACCTCGACCGTGGGGATTACTCGGACGTGCTGATTTCCGATGCGGTGAACATGCGCCTCGCTGCGGCAATTGAGGTAATCGAACGGACTTCGGATGACTTTCGCGAGCGTGCTTTTGGTGATCGGTGGAAGGACATCTGGTCTACGCGAAACAGGATCGCTCACGGATACGCCGCCGTCGACGGGACGATACTGCGCGCCACAATCGAGAACGATCTTCCCGCCTTCGAAAGCGCTTTGCGCATACTCCTGACGTAGTGAGACTGTGGTTCGTTGTGTGCGACGGGGGCGCGTCGGGCGAATCAGTGGGTCGTTTCCCATAAGCGGCCCCTGGATCGGTCACGCCGCCTTGACTCCATTGGCACTCAGACCGGACGTTTGTTGAGCGCCGCGGCACGGTCAACTATAAGAGTTGTCACGCTGGCCCGTGACAGACGGTCCCGCTAATGCGTGACAGCTGGTAGGGTGCTGACATGCGCTTGTTGGGTCGCCATCCGAAGCGACTAGCCTCGGGGATCTCGTCGGAACCGATTGCAGACGACCAGTATTGGCGTGAGGTCTCGGGGTGGTGGCGACGGGATCGCGACCTCACCAGCGAACGCTTCGCTGAACTGCTGGGCGTGAAGGTCGACGCGCTCCGGCAGTACCGTTCCCGGGAGAAAGACTTCCCGGCACCGGTCGGTCATATTGGTCGCCCCTGTTTCGCTCCGGCGGACGTGTACCCGTGGATCGACGCGGCACGACCGAAGCGCCGCATGATGATTCCGCGTTTGTTTCACGCTGGCGACAACCTGCAACCCGCGGTCTTTGTAGCGAGCGAAACCATGGAGCTTCCCGCCGATGGCGGCCGCCCGCAGACATGGGTCATCCACCTCTGGCAGCCCGCTGATGCGCGCGGGATTGTCGCGGTGGCCTACGGCGAGCACCACACGGCGGATTCAGAGACCCGGGCCGCTGAGCTCTTGGAGCGCCTGCCCAACGTGAGTGCGGTCTCGGTCGTTACCGATGCGTTGCGCCATTTCGCTGCCGCTGATTCGGTCGACGAGTCGTTTCAGCCCGAGATCGCTGTCGCTGAGCGCCACGTCGGCACCTATCGCCGCGGCTGGTTCGCTCTGGCCGCGCTGCTCCGCGTGAATCTGCCGTGGTGGCCGGCGGGGCTGCGGCGGTCCGGCGACATTGCCGCGTGGCGGCCAGGGGCGAGTCCACAGGCAATCCGGCCGACCATTCCCGGCCGTTTCGACGACTCGGTGCTCGGCGATCTGCTCAAAGAGAGTGAGCCGCAACAGGCTTCGCAGTGTGCGTCGCTCGTCCACTCACTGAATCGGCGGATAGAGGGCGAGATCTACCGGACACCGCCAGTAGGCGCGGATGTCCCCGGATGCGTCGAACGGCCTGGACTCGTGCTGGCTGCGCGGCCGTTCTACTCCATCACCGAGTCTCCTCAGCCGCTGCGCTGGTTCGAGACTGTGGAGCTGCTCGGATTGTCGGGCGCCGCGCACGCCACCCGGGCTGCAGCACGCGACCTTTTGCGTGGCCGCCCGGAGATGGAAGCCGCTGTGTCCTACACGATCAGAGCGAGGACGACTGATGGCCCGCTGGCGCAGGAGTGGATCTCACGGCTTGAGCCGTGTGAGGATCCGCAGACGCTCGGGTCCGCGTTCGCTGAGATGATGATGACCGACGAGCAGCGCGCGCAGCCGCGGACGTGGTGGAAGGACCCCGAGGACGGCAACTGCTGGATCGTGGAAACCCTCGACGGCACCTATCACGCTACGGTGGCTAGCCGGAGTGGGGCGGCGCATGGGCGGTTGACCGAGTTCGAGCTCGCCCAGAGCTGCACGGCGGCGTTCTTCCGTGCGGATGGTCGGGTGTGGCCGATGCCGGTTCCGGCGATGGGCGGCTACTACACCTGCGGGTACGAGGGCAGAGGACCATCTGAGCTAGCCCGAACTGTTGCGCTGCTTCGAATTTCGGCGGATGCCGACCTGCGCGAGGCGTCCTTACCAGTGGGGGCGCCGCCAGAGTTGGTGCGTTACATCGAGTCCCATCAAGCGCCGCTCAGCGTTTTCGCTGACGATATCGCTGGGTTGTAGCCGGGCCGCGGCCAGCTCAGCTTGTGCCGAGGCGGTGTCTCATCCGTTGTCGTCGATCGCGAGGTCGTAGCGGCCTTGCATGTCGATCCACATTTCGGCTGTGGCGCTGAAGAATTGGGACAGCAGAAGTGCCGTTTCGGCGGTGACCGCGCGTTGGCCGTGGACGAGGAGGTTGGCGCGCCGCGGGGAGACGCCGATCGCGCGAAGCGAGCCGGTTCTCGCTGATGCCCTGCGGTTTCATGTAATCGTTGGTCAGGACGATTCCGGGGTGTGGGGCGTCTGCGAGCGATTGGCCGAGATCCGACACCTCTCAACTGTAGCGCCCCGCGCCATAGAGGAGGCCGCGATCATGGGGACTGCATGCGGGTCAGTGCCGGCAGCGCTGGCGGGAGAGAATGACGCCCCCGACACCAAAATGTGGTGGGCGGGGCGGCCGGTGGGTGTCATTCTGATGGGCCTGTCCTGGTTCCTTCGACACCACCGCGATCGAGATGACTGATACTTCTGAGAGAGTTGTTGCGCCCGACGTCGACGCGTGGCTAGGCGGTCTTGAGCCGTCTGCCCGGGCGGCGTTGGTCGCGCTCGGCGAGTTGTTGGCCGGCGGGCCGAGGGCGGCGGGCCCGGAGAACGCGGAGCAGTTCACCGCTCGGTGCCTGGGGGTCGCCAGTGCTGCGTCGTTGGTCGATGAGAACCGTGAGTTGAATCCCGTTGCGCGCCTCACGGTTCCGTTGGCTCTGGCCGAGCTGATCGAGGCTCATGGTGGGCGGTGTGAGGTGGGGCCCGGTGAGCGGGCGTTGGCGCCGATGTGGACGCAGACCGATGTTGGGGATGTCCGGTTTCGGCACCCGATGTGTTTGCGTGTGCACTTTCCGGCCGGCACTGTCCTGGAGTCGGCTGATTGCGTGGTGCACGTCGAGGCGCGGGAGACCGTGATGCGGACGGCGCAGGTGAGTGTGTTTGTGATGCCTGAGCACCAGGAGCTGGCGCGTGGTGTTCTCGATCGGCTGCAGGAGCGGGGCGGCGCGTTGAATCCGTTTCGCGGTCGGGTGGTGCGTGCACTGTATGACGGTGGTCTTCGGTTGGAGGCGTTCGATTTGCCGGCTGGGCTGACCCGATCGAACGTCATCGTGCCCGAGTCTGTGTGGACGGAGATGGATCTTGGAGTCGCGTCCGTGCGGGACCACCACGCGCGGTTGAAGGCGCTGGCCCTGGGGACGCGCCGCGGGGTTCTGCTGTGCGGGCCACCTGGGACTGGCAAGTCGGCCGTGTGTGCAGTCGTCGCACGCGAGGTCGCCGGCGTCTTCACGGTCATCTACGTCGAGGCGCGTGCGGGGGTGGCGGTGCTCTCTGATGTGGTTGAGGAGGCTCAGCGGGTCGGGGGGCCGGTGCTGCTGGTTCTCGAGGATGTCGACCTGTGGTGCTTGGCTCGGCGAGCCGGTGGGATGGGTTTGTCGGAGTTGTTGCAGGCCATGGATATTGGTTCGGATGCGCGGATTCTGACGGTGGCGAGCACGAACGACGCGACCACGATGGACCGGGCGGCGATCCGTACGGGTCGGTTCGATTCGGTCGTCGAGGTGGGCTTCCCGGATGCCGTGCAGGCGGGGCGGATCCTGGCGGCGTTACTGCAGGACGTACCGGGCGGTGATGGAGTCGACGTCGCCGCGGTCGCGGCCGCACTGCCGGCGTCGACGAGCGGTAGCGATCTACGGGAGATCGTGCGACGCGCGGTGTTGGTGGCCGGCGACGATCCGGTGTCGACGGAGCAGTTGTTGGGCGAGGTGGGCAGCGGCCGTTACCAAGCGAAGCCGCCGGACGGCGGGATGTATCTATAAACGGGCGTTGACACTGCAGGGTTCGCGGGTGCGACGGTACGGGGCTGGTAGACAGGTAGCAAGACAGATGGTTAGGGGGCGTGGCGTGGTTGATGTGTTGTCATGGCTGACGGGTTTGGCTGGGTTCGTCGCGGCCGTAGCGACGGTCCGGACCGCGATGTCAGTCGAGGACGCAGCAGCTCAGCGGCGGCGAGCGATGATCGTGGCCGCCGGCGTGGTGGTCTTGCTGGCGGCCACCACGGTGGCGATGGCGGCTACCGGACAGCAACCGACGATGTGGGCGCTGGCGGCGATGGTGGTCGGTCTATGCGCTGAGGCTGCGGCCGTCATCGGAGTGGACGTTTTGAACCGCCGCGCGATGCGGTTTGCAGATTCCTCGACGACTCCCCCGAACACGTCGGACTAAATCGAGGTGCCGTAAACGTGTCGCGCGCAACAGATAACGGCGCGCCAGGCTACCTTGGGGCTCTCCTTCCTTGGAGACTCGGTTGGGACCGGAGAGACTGGTCGACACGCACTATAGGGCCTGGCAGGGCCTGCGTGTCGTCCAGTCTCTTTTTTGTGTCAATCACGTGCTCGGGCGCAGCCCCCACTTTGTCGTAGTTGATGCCGGGAGGCCTGCGCCGCGCACTTAGGGTGGGAGCATGTCTTCTGATCAGCCATGCCGGCCAGCGCTGCGGCTTATCAAAAGTTCAGCGTCGGAGTCGGCCGCCGTGTTCACTGTCAAGGACGTAGCGGACGCCTGCGGTCTACCGCAACCCGTTGTCGCGCAGGTGGTTCCGCGGACGTGGACCGCGGAGGGATGGATGTACACCGGGGAGCAGGTTGAGGCCGCGATGTCGATCGCCGAGGAGTTTCGGGCGCAGTCGGACGGCGGCGGGGAGGCTCCGTCGTCATAAGACGGACCACAGTAGTGCTGGTGAGGTCGAGCCTTCTTGGAGTGCGGGTTGGGGGTGCGGCATCTCGACCACATTCCATCTGGCTGATTCGTCACGTGACTGTTGCGTTACCCGCTAGGTCTGCTTGCTTCTCTATCGCTGCTAGCCACCTTATGGCCGCTATTGATGCTATACACGCTTTACGGGTGTGCCGACGCGGCATGCAGGCCCGTGCGGCGGTTGGGCGGGGGCGAATCGATCCCTGACGGGCTGACCGTAGCTGGTTAGCGCGGTGCCGAACCGAGGCCGTTCGGGGCGACGCTGGCCACGATGTCGTCGGCGACGGCCACCAGCTCATTCAGGAGGAGCCAGAGTCGGCTTTCGTCGGAGTCGGATAAGTGCGGCTTGGCGCGCAAGTCGTGCAGTTGGCCGCGTTGTTCGAACCAGTTGACGAGTAGGTTCGTTGGCACGTTCGCCATGACGGTGCAGCCCTTGCCGTTGAGGCTATTTCGCGTTGATGTTGGTGATGCGCTGACCGTGGCCCTGGTCGGTGCCCTCCAGCTGGTCGGCCAGCTTCAGGAGGGCTTCGGCGTCGCCGGCGATGTTTTGGTGGAGCTGCCCGACATTGGCGCCGACCTTCTGGGTGACCTGCGCGAGCGAGGCGAGGAGCGGTGAGAACACCGGGGCCGGTCCGCCGTCGACGGTGTTGGTCGAGGCTTCCTTCAGCGCGGAGGCGTGGATGTCCTTGATGTCGGGGCCCAGGGCCTCGACGTCCTGGGCGACGCTCTTGAGCTGCGCGGCCACCGATCGCAGGTTGTCGATGTCGGCCTTGATGTTGGTGTTGGCGTCGGCCATGTGCGGTTCCCCTTTGTCGCAGTTCAGTCGGTGGTCAAGGTCGCGGCGGCAGAGGCGGAGCAGGGCTCCCCGTGCCCTCTGCGGTGCTGGCGGGAGGGTTGAAGAGCTCGAGGTAGCTGATCCAGCGTGTCGCCGCGGCGATCACGAGCACCAGCCCGAACAGTGATGTCAGCGTGTGGCCGTCGACCCCGACCGCCGGGTAGGCCAGCGGTAGGACGGTCAGGTGCGGGTGGCCTGCCGGAGTCAGGAGGTTGAGCCACACCCAGAGGTTGGACACCGGTGACAGGTACGCGCCCAGGAACCACGCCAGGACGGTGAGCGTGGTGGCGATGAGCCACCAGCGTCTCGCTTTGCGGGTCGGGTCCATGCAACGATTCTAGCTGCGGCACAGGTCAATCTGGGTGATGCGGCTGGTTGGCCCTGCCAGTTTCAGGCGCCGCGTTCGTCGGCCGGTGCCGCATCGGGTGTCGCGAAGATCGTGTCCCCCGACCGGGATTTGGTACCCGATGAACCGCCCGCTCCAGCTCCATGCCCCATCATCGGGGACATACCACCGCCACCGCCGCTGCCACTGGGGCCCATCGATCCGACTGTCTCGATGGTCGGCCTGGCGGACACACCGGAGAACACTTGCTGGCTCTTCACCGGGCCTCCGGAGGCGCCCATGTAGGTCTGTCCGAGCATTCCGCCGCCGAGGCCACCACCGACGAAACCGCCGCCGGCGCCCGCGCCGCCAGCGTCGCCGCCGGCGCCCGATCCAGCCGATGCGGCGATGCCGGTAAACGGGCTCGGCGCGCCGGGGCCCATGCCGAAACTGGCGGCGTCGGTGGTGCTGCCCCCCATGTTGCCGAAGAGCGATTGCAGGGGTTCCATGAGCGATTGGAGAGGCTGGGTCAGCGTACTGGGATTGGCGGCCTGTAGCAGTTGGCCTGGGGCGCTTGCGAATTGGCCGACGCTGCTCATCATGCTTTGCGGGATTTCGCTGGCCGTTGAGCCGGCTTGGGTGGCGCCTTGTCCGGTCTGGCCGGCTGCCTGCATGGCCGCGTCAGTGCCGTTGCCGATGGCTGATTCGGCTGCGGAGCGCGCGGCGGATTCGCCCACCTGGCCCATGGCGCCTGCGGCGTTGGCGAGCGGTGGTGGGGGGGTTACAGGTTTGGGCACGGTGGCGGCCTGCACTGCTCCGTCGTAGGTCATCATCGAGCCGCCGTTGTTGCCCCAGAATTCGCCGTACTGGGTGTTGAGGGCGAGGATGACGCCGCTGTTGACGCCGAGGAAGTTGGTGGCCTCAGCGATCGCCTCGCTGATGCGGTTCATGTTGACCACGGGGGTGGGGATCATGGTGCCAGTGGAGATGGCGAAGGCTTCGGCGACGGCCAGGCAGGAGAGTGCGTTGGCTGCGGCGTTGGCTTCCATGGTGGCTAGCCAGGTCATGAAGGGGACGACTGCTGCCCCCATTGCGGTGGGGGCGAGGCCTTGCCAGTTGATTCCGAGTGCGGCCAGCTCGGCGGTCATGGCGGCCATCGCCTCGCCGACGAGGGCGGCGAAGTCGGTCCACATGGTGGCAGAGGCGAGCCAGGTTGCTGGGCCGGCTCCGGTTTCTTGCCGGCCGGCGTTGATCTCGGGGATGTAGCCGCCCCACGGCTCGGTCATCGCTGCACCTGATCGTGTTGGTCCGCTGATGCGGTTATCGGTGTCGGCTCAGAGCGGGTGGTGCGGTCTGCGGCGGCGGCGGCGTGTGGGTCGAGCAGCGTCCGGACAGAATTTATCTCGGGCGGGCAGTGCTCCCAGGATGCAGTCACCGTGCTTCTCCCTTATCCCCTTGGCGTCGACACCGGGCCAGCATCGCGCTCGTGCCCAGCCCTGCGGGATCGGGGCACGGCGCGGTGAGACGAGCCCTAGATGGCGCGCGCGCTGCCGAGGTCGGTGGCCACGGTGGTGGCGGAGGCGGCCTGGATGGTGGTACTCAGCTCCAGCATCTGCTCGATGCCGGCGTTGAAAGCGGCGGCGAACTGGGCCGCGTTCAACTGCTGCTTGGCCATGGCCAGTGCCGAGGCGCCCTCATTGCCTGCGGGGACGACGCTGGCTGCGACACCGCTGTTGGCTGCGCCCATCGCGGCGAGCTGGGCTTGGATGCCCTGCAGCACTGCGACGGATCCGGCCATCGCTGGCACACTGCCGATTCCGACAATTCCGCTCATTGTGGATTCACCTTTCCCCGAGGCTGAACAGCAAACTTGAGTTCAAGAATAGCGGATCGTAGGAGCGGTGCCACCCGCAAGTTTCGCGTGGTCGGCGTTTCGTTTCTCACGGGTTTTTCACCGCAGCGTGATGTCGTCGGGGTTGGCTCTTGCGAGTCCGCGTCGCAGGGCAGCTACCGCCTCGGTCATGGCCTCCGGGGTGGCCGGTTCGTAGTTGATCCACTGACGGCCGTCCAGACCGCGGGACGGGTAACTGACCACGACTCCGCCAGGCTCGCCGACGAAGAACATGACACCCATGGAGTTCTGATACACGGTCTGTTTGCCCTGGGGGGCGCGGCGGGAGATGGTGATCTGCGAGACAGCGACATTGTCTTGGGCCAGCAGCTCGGCAAGCCCCCTCACGGTGGTACGGGCCATCCCAGCGTCGCGCAGGCCGTCGCGAGTGGTTTCGAGGACGTCCTCGGTGTCGTCGGTGCGGTCGCGCTTGAGCGCTTCGGCGGCGGTGGCCGGGATGGAGATCCGTTCCATCGGGTAGGGCTTCCACTGCTTCTGCGGGTCGAGGATGGCCATGATGATCTGCCCGACCGCCTCGTTGCGGTGCTCGTCGGTGTTGCTCCGTGCGCGGTCGGTCGCCAAAGCAAGTTGCCCCGCCGCCAGTGTCGCAGTGGTGAAGGTGCCTTCGCGGTACCCGATGAGAAAACTGACGCGGGGCACGTCTCTGATCGCGTACTGGACCCCGTACTGCAGGAATTCGTCGGGGAGATCGGAGACGATTTCCCTGCGCTGGTTGTAGAGCAGCACGATGCCCCACACGGCCCACTCGTAGCCGACGAGGCCAGCGAAGTACTCCTGGGCCGGTTCGGTCAGTTCGTTGGTGGACGGGTCCACGATGTTCCAGCGCTTGAGATCCTCGTCGACGCTGGGTCCGAGATCGAAGACCGGCATGGGGCCCAGCTCGATCGGCAACTCGTTGATGAGACCCCGCTGATACAGGGCGATGAGGTGACGTTGGTCGAACACGTCGGCTACCACGTCGACCTCCCCTCGAAACGCACGGTCGCCGCCCCGGAATCACGGCCAACACGACGCGCACAAACCCGCCTAATGTACGGCGAAGTTTACCGTTGAGCGATGGAAACTTCGCTCATCCGCGTGGCACGCGCTGGTGTTTCTGCCGCCAGACGCGGCGTGCCCGCAGCAGTGGTGGCCATGATGAAGTCCCGCCGCGGGGCTGCGCGGCGCCGATGGCTGCTCCTGGCCGCGGCGGCGGTGGTCGGTGCCGGATTCCTGGTAGCTGGGGCGCTCGCTCAGTTCCCCATCACCGTCGCCGATACCGCCACGACGTGGATCTTCGGCGGGCGGGGCGGGGATGGCCAACCGCAGGTTCCGGCGATCTGCGCCACTCCCCCGACCCCGACAGCCGCACAGGTTGCCGACAGCGCATCGGCGCCGGGGACCGACGAAACAGCGCCTGCCCCGGCGCCACCGCCGCCGGCGCTGGATGCCGACGGAAGGCCCACGCCCGAAGCACAAGCCGTGATCGAGCGCATCCCCGCCGGCGCCGACGTCACCGTCGCTCAAGGCTGGATACTGTTCGGGCTCGCTCACCCCAACGACGCCAGCATCGACTTTCCGTCCTTCGCGCAACGATTCGAGCAGACCGCAGGGACGCTAAGTGCTCAGGCCACGGCCTTGGACACCGTGACGACCATGGACCCCGCCGCCGACTACTCCCCCTACCTGCTGTTCTCCCAGGCCGGCGCGTACCAGATGATGCGGCAGGGCTCAGTGTCGGCCACCGCTGAACAGCGCGACGAATTGATCGAAGCTGTCGGTGTTACGTGCGAGAGTCGGGGCAGATGACCGGTGTGCCACCAAGGGGTGAGTCGATGCCGGAATACGTTCGCGTCGAGCGCAGCGGGCCGGCCATTCGCGCCGCGTTAGCCGAAGCCTCGCCTGATGAACTCCCGGAATTCGAGGCCGAGTTCCGGATCGCGCTCGCTGAGGCCGATGACGACTTCGATTTATCCCGCGTGACTGCGGTGCTCGACCGGTGGTGGGGACGCGCACATCTTCGCCTGAACCCTCTACTCCCGAAGAGAAGGCTGTCATCGAGCAGGTCGCTCGCGGTGACTTCCATGGGCTGAGGTCGACGCCGATCTGATGTACGCGCCGATCTGGCTGGAGATCGCGAGCCGGCAGCGCGCTGATCTGTCGCCCGATCTCCGACGGGCCTTCGATGCGAAGCTCGCGCTGATCCTTGACGATCCCGAAGCACGTACGCGACAAGCAGACTGATCAGTGGACCGCGGAGTTCGCCGGGGCGAGGCCTTGTCACTACGCCATGAACGATCAGCACGTGAAGGTGATAGTCCTTCGCATCATTGACTTTTCGTGATTCTCGACACTCTTCACAGCCTGGGCGTTAACCGCGGCTGGCGCTCAATTCGACGCTATCGCTGCTCGCCGGCGGGAGGTGCGGTGATGGTTGTCGATGGCGCTGTAAGCGGGGTTTGCGCCGCGGCGGTCGAACTCCCGACTGCTGGAGTGCCGGAGCTGCCCGTGGGCGCTGCGCCGGGACTCGCCGCGGGTGTAACTGTGGCCGGCGCCGGACCTGTCTCGGGGCCCGGGGGTGGGGTGGCTGCGGCCGATGGGGCCGGTGTACCTGCGCTGCCGGGGATGGGGGTGCCTTGGCTTCCTGGGCCGACGGGTGTGCCGCTGCTGCCCGGGTTGACGGGGGTCCCCTGGCTTCCGGGGACGACGGGTGTGCCAGCGGCGGCGGGGGCTGCGGCGGGTGTACCGACTGGGGTCGGCTCGGCGGGCGTGGCCTCAGCTGTCGGGGCAGCGGGGCCTCCACCAGCCGACGACGATCTCGTGGGCGATCCTGCGTCGTACTGCGTGGGTCGCGGCGACGAGTTGGATGGCTGCTGGACCCATACCGCGAGATCGGGGCCACCGGCGTTGTAGAGCACGCTGTCCGGGGTGTCTCCGGTGATGTCGAAGTACACCTTGCCGGTGGTCTGTTCCCCTTCGGCCAGCGGCGCCGGGTTGACCCCTTGGGGTGTGGCGACGCCGAACAGCACCCGGTAGGTCTGTCCGCTGCGGGCCCGGGCGTTGAGATTGGATACGACTGGCTGGACGGTGCCGCGCACTGCGGTGTCTGTAGCCGTTGCCTCCCAGAGGGTTCCGGCCACGGGGTAGGCGATGGTGTCTGTGCTGGGTTTGAGGTCTCTGACGGTCCAGGCCTGCACGATGTCGCCATTCACCAAGTGGGCTGGGCTGCCGAGGGAGTGGATCACCGGCTCGTCGGCGGACGCGGCGGGCGCGAGTAGGGTGCCGAGCCACATTGTCGTGGCTGCAGCGGTGATGGCGGCTTTTGTGGCTGTGTTCACGGTCGTCCTCATCGTCATGTTCATGCAGGCTTGGGGTTCCAGCGGATGTAGCTCAAAGGCAAACTGTGGCTTCGTTTTTAGCGTTGCGGCGGTCGCGGTGTGGGTGTTGCGTGTCTACCGCCGGTCGGCGGCTCGGGCCGCGGCGGCGGCGGTGGCAGCCGGCGGGTTGGTCGTTCGGAAGCCCTGGGCAACTCTGGACGCTTGGGCGCCTCTGCCCGCAGTGACGGTGTTGCGCCGACTGGGGTGCGTTTGGCGGGCTCGCGACGTTGAGGCCGTGCCACGGTGAAGAAGGACTCCTCGGCTGTGGACACCGACCAGCGGTAGCGGATCTGCCCGGTGGGAGTGTGCAGGATGCATTCCTCTGGGCCGGCGACGATCGCGTAACCCGGCGCAGCGTCGGGTGCTGTGGTCGACCAGACGAGGCGCACCTGGTGGGCGTGGGTGGGATCGGTGTAGGAGTTGTTGTCGCTGACGATGATGTCCGCGTCGCGATGGGTGCCGTAGGTGGCTCCGATGCGTGAGGCGAAGAGTTTCCATTCGTCGCCCGGCAGCGTGATGTCGATGCTGCGGCCACTGGTGGAGAGCCAGACGAGGAGCTGCTGGCACATCACCGCAGGGCCGAATACGTAGAAGGGTTCGGAGCCCACGGTGAAGTTGACGAAGACCTGTGCGCGGTTCGCGGTGTGCCCGATGAAGGTGCCGATGCCGCCGGGAGCTAGCGGGATCGGGAACGAGGTGTCCTCGGCCAGCGTCTTGCCTGCGACGGCGGTGGTGCGGACCGTTTTAGCCAAAGGTAATGCTGCGCTGAAGATGTCGCCCTGTTGGCCGTGTTCGCGTCGAAGGCCGAGAGCGGTGACGGTGGACAGCGCGCTGGGATCGGCGGTGAGGAATCCGACGTACATTTCGGCATGGTCGCGGCCGCTGCGTAGCCGTTCGAGCCGGACGATGTGCACCTGGCGGTGGGTGTTGAGTCGGCACCACTCGCGGTAGTTGCCGGTGGTCCATGCGTTTGCCGCGGGCGTAAACGCGATGGCGCGCATGGAGTTTGGCCCGCAGGAGGACCAGTGTTCCTGAGCCAGTGCGGTGGTGAACTGCGGGGCGAGGTCGGCGTGGAGTTCCTGGAGGGCGATCTTGGCGAGGATTTGGGTGTTCCAGCCGGCGTGGGCAACGCGGCGGCGGATGCGTTCGGCGGCGATTTTGACGGTGCGGCTGATCCCGGCGGGGATGTCGTCGGAGCCGCGGCGGGCGTAGACGCTGTCGAGCGAATCTGACAAGTTGACGCCGACTTCGATGAAGGTTCTTCCGTAGAGCAGGGCGTCGACTGGTCCGATGGCGGCTTGTAGGGCGGTCGCTGCTTGGCTCGGACGCTCATAGTTGTATCCGACGGTGACCGCGGTGACGGCGTCGCAGTGAATGTCGAACTGTACAAGTTCTTCTCGGATGTCGTCCATGGGGAGAGCGCGGATGACGGTTTCGCGGTCGGTTCCGATCACGGTGGTGGCGTATGCCTGCGGGAGGACCTCGATGTAGGCGGCGGCGCGGTCGCCGTCCCAGGTGAATCCGACGCCGTCTGCTTCGTAGATGGCGATGGTGTTGCGTGGGCTGCGGCGCAGGGTCAGACGTCGGTGGATCCAGCCGATCAGGGTGCGGGATCGGTAGGTGAGCACTCCGATCAGAAGGGTGACGAGCGCGACTACGGCCCAGACTTCCCATAGGACAGGAGGTTTGAGGTCGAGCAGGGCTGTCGTCAGTACGGCGGCGATGCCGACGATGACGAGGAACATGATGTTGGGCGGGCCGAGTTCGACGCCGATTCGGCGGTCGTTTTTCATCGCGAGGTCCTCGTGGTCGGTGCGTACCGGCGACCGGGCGCCGTGGCCGCTGGCGGAGTGTGATGGTCGTTGGTGGTCACGCGGGTTTCTTTCGGAAGGCGAAGATGGCCAGGGCAACGGTGATGAGGACGGCTGCGCCGGCGGCTAGTGCGATGAAGGCGACGTTGCGCGCGGTGTGATCGGGGGTGGGTGGCGGTGTTGGGGTGGGGGCGTGGACGCTGGGCACGCCGGCGGCGATCGGGTCGCCGGGGGCGATTTGTGCGGTCAGCGCGGCGACTGGGTCGATGACGCCTGCTCCGAGCGTGTTGTTGAGGCCGTCGGCGGGGGTGTGTGCCGACGCGAGGATGCGGTTGATGACCTGGTGTGCGGTGAGTTCTGGGTGCTTTTCGCGGATCAGGGCTGCCAGGCCGGAGACGTAGGCGGTGGCGAAGGAGGTTCCGTTGACCGGGGTGGGCACGCTTTTGACGATCGCGGCGTTGGTGAGCGCTCCGGGAGTGGGCTCGGTCGGGTCGAGGGAGACGATGTTCATTGCCGGTGCTGCGACTCCGACCCAGGGGCCTGGCATGGTGTTGACGTAGGGGTCACCGGTCAACGTTGTTCCGGCTACGGACAAGACGAGGTCGGAGAAGTACGAGGGTAGTGAGACGCTGCGTACGCCTTCCCAGTTGCGGGGGTCCGCGGGGTTGGCGGGGTCGTAGCCGGGGTTGGGTTGGCAGGTCTGGCCGCCGATGTTGCCGGCGGCGGAGACGACCACGACGTTCTTGACTACGGCGGCGTAGTAGAGGGCGCCGGCGAGCTCGCGGAGGTCGACGGGGCTGCCCGCGTCGACGCAGGCAGTGACGGACAGGTTGATGACGGTGGCGCCGAGGTTGGCTGCGTGGACGATGGAGCGGGCCAGTGCGGAGAGGTTCGCTGCGGAGCGGTCGGCTTCTGACCAGCCTTGGGGTGGGTTGTCTTCGCTGTAGGCGGCGCTGGTTTGGCGGATGGACAAGATTTCGGCGCCGGGGGCGACGCCGACGAATCCGTCGTTGGGTGAGGGCGCCGAAGCGATGATTCCGGCGACCAGGGTGCCGTGGTGGTCGCAGTCGGAGAGGCCGTCGCCTCGAGCGATATAGTCGCCGCCTCCCCTTAGTCGCGGGAGGCGAGATACTGGTTGGACGCCGGAGTCGATGACGGCCACGACCTGGCCGTCGCCGCGGGCGAAGTTGTGTAGCCCTTCGACGTCGAATACCGCGCTGGCGGGGATGGTTCGGAATTGCGACTCGGCCAAGACAGCGGACGTCGCGCATACGGATGTCTGTTTCATGGGTACGGCGGGCCCGGGATCGCCGTCGGGTGGGGCGATGTCGACGGCGGGATCGATTTGGGGTGCGGGGATCGCGGCCGCTTGGGGTGCCAGCCCGATCCCGACGGGGATCAGGAGGGTCGCGGTGATCGCCGCCGCCCGCTGCAGTGCGCGCAGCATCAGCGCGCTCGGGCCTTCTGGAAGAGGTCCATGGCGAGAACCACGTAGACCAGCGGTGCGGCGTAGAGCAGCCATTCGACGCGTTCCAGGAGTCGGTTGACGACAGGGCTGACTATGCGGCGTTGCTGGATTGAGTAGACGGTGGCTATGAGCGTGCCGAGGACCAGGATGCCGATCACGATGGCGGCGCGCAGCTGATTGTCTGCGTAGGCCGGGGATGCCAGCAGGCCTGCGCCGAAGGCCGCGAGCAGGAGGGCTGTGGCTATCAAGGTGATGCCTTGCAGTCGGGCGTCGTCGTAGCTCTTGCCGCGGTAGAGGAGCGCCAGCGCGGTGGTGAGCACGGCCGCGAAGATGATCCATTGGTGGTTGTCCATGGCTCGTCCTGCGAAAAAGCCAGTGGCGCAGAGTGTTACGAGGGCGCCGGTCAGGATGCCGACGATGCAGTCGTAGGCGGTGAGTGTCTGCTGTTCCTGGTTGAGGATGGATTCGTTGGCGCGGCCATCGCGGGGCAGGTCGCCGGCGTCGAGATCGCCGGCTCGGTCGTTGCCTTTGACGTAGCTCTCACCGGTGGCCGGGACGTAGGGCAAGGAGATGCGTGCCAGTGCCAGGGAGATTCGGCCGCTGACCAAGATGGTGAGGAAGCACAGGGCGATCAGCTGGACGCCGAGGACGGCGGTGGGGCTGCGGTAGGCCATGTTCAGTGCGGCGATGATGGTGACGGCGGCTGCAGCAGAGGCTATTCCGTAGTGCAGGCGGGCGTTGGCTCGGGTGATGACGGCCAGGGATACCGACAGGGTGAATAGGACGGCGCCGGCGGCGACGAGTTGGTAGATGCCTAGTGGCCGTGGGGTGATCAGAAGCGCGGCGGTGCCGGCGAGGAGGTAGGTGATGGTGAGGAATGGCGCCACGATGGGCGTGTAACTGTCTTTGTCTGTTCGTACGACCACGATTGAAATGGCTGCTGCCAGTACGGCTCCGATGACCATGAGCGTGCAGACGACCAGTCGGGCGGTGAAGTTGGGTGTGGCGGTGGAGGTCCAGAAGATCGCGAGCGCGCATACGAACGCGACGACGGCGGGTGTGACGACGAGGGTGACGCGTTGGGAGACGCGGCCGTCCCAGGAGGGGAAGTGTTCGCGTAGCCAGTAGGTGATTGCTTCGGCGACGTCGTCGATGAGGGGCGGGTACTTCTCCCCTGGGTCGAGTTTGACGAGCAGTAGGCGGGATCCGTCGCGGACCTTCTCGGCGTCGAGTGTTTTCTCGGGATCTAGCGGTTGGGTGTGGAAGGGGCGGCGAAGTGTCCAGTGGGCATCGGGGTCGGCGAGCCAGCTGGCGTCTTTGCCGACGCGTTCAAGTTCGTTGCGCAGGAACGGGATCAGTTCTGCCAGGCTGTCCCCGATGAGCATGTAGTTCGACATGGGCACGTCGATGACGTGCCCGGGGACGGTGATCTGGACCCGCGCTTCGGCTTGTGTAGTGGCCATGGAGTGGTGCTCGCTTCCCCCGGGAAAGTGATTGGTGTGGTTTGGTCGACGCGGCGTGGCGAAGAGGGCCTAGCTGTTGTCGCCGTTGTCGTGCGGTGTGGCGTCGTTGGCGCTGTGGCGCTTGCTGCGGCCGGTGGTCGTTCGCCGCTTGGGGGCTTCGTGGCCCTGGGCGGCGAGGCCTTGCGGGGTGGCCCAGCCGGTGGCGAGCACTTCGTTGATCTTGTTGGCGTAGACCTCGCCGGCGTGGGTTTCTGCTTCCTGCGCCTCGGACACCCGGCGCTGGGCGTCCTCGAAGTTGTTGCGCAGCTGGTCGAGTTCGTTGAGGCCGGCGTTGACGGTGTCGGCGATGCGCTGGCGGTCGGTGATCACGTTGGTTTCGGTCATGGTGGAACTCCCCTCGTAGGCGGTGTGCGATGTGGTGACGTCGGGCTATCGGTGGGTCGGTGGTTTTCAGGTGGGCGGCAAGCTGTCGACGAGCATGGCGGCGACCTTGACGAACTGGCGGCGGGTCGTCTTGTTGAGCAGATCGAGGTTGATCGGTCCGGCCTCGGCGAGGTGCTCGTCCCACGGGATCTCGAGCACCTCGTGTTGCTCGCTGTTGCGGAAGTGCGACACGGTGGCGTCGAGGTCCAGGTGCGGCTTGGCCGGGCTCTGATGATTGATCAACACCACTGTGCGCGTGAGCAATTCGTTGAGTTTGCGGGCTCGCAGCCAGTCCATGATGTCCTGGCTGGCTTCGGCGCTGTCGAGCGATGTTGCGGTGACCACGACGAGGGCGTCGAGGCTGCGCATGACGGTCTCATAGGCCGGTGAGGCTGCCGAGTGGTCCATGTCGACGATGGTGAATAAGTGCCCGGCCTGCAGGACCTCCAGTGCCCGCAGGTATTCCTCGGGGGTCAAGGCGGTGGCCAACGGTTCGCGGCTGGAGCCCAGCACCGACAGGCGGTGGTGATTGGACTGCATGTGGGCCTTGACGTCGTTGGTTGAGTACAGCTGCTCGTCGGCGACGAAGCGCTTGATGTCGCTGATCTGGTCGCCGCGCACGCGACGGGCCAGGGATCCACTGTGATCGGTGTCCAGGGCGACGACCTCGCCCTTCTGCCGGTGGGCGGCGATGGTGGAGGCGATGCTCATCGCGCAGACCGTCTTGCCGACACCGCCCTTGAGTGCGGCGAAACCGATGGCTTTCGGGTAGCGCAGGACCTTGTTGATCTTGGAGATGTCGAGGTCGTACTCGGCTTCGGCCGCGCTCTTGCCGACCGGGATGTGCATGCGGTGCAGCTTGGCGCGCCATCCCTGCTGAGGGCCTTCTTTGCGTTGGCTTTGCAGGGTGAAGGATCGGTCGACGCCGCGGTCACCTGCCGGGGTGAACGGCGCGGGCTGGCGTGGGGTGGCGGTGAACCCTCCGCGAGGCGGCTGGCCGTAGCCGGCGTCGGGGCCGGGTCCGGGAGGCTGCGACGGGTAGCCGCCGTAGCCCTCTTGCGGGGGCGCGGCCGGCGTCTGCGGCGGACGGGGCCAGTCACTGCCCGGTCCGGGGTAGACGTCGCGGCGCTGCACGACCTCGGTGCGCTCGACGTCAGGGTGGGATTGGGCGCCGAAGCCTGCCGGTCGCTGCGGCCAGCTCGGAGGAGGCGGCGGGGTGAACTGCTGTGTGGGCCGTTGCGGTGAGACCGGTGAGAGTGCCGGGTTGGGAGGCTGCGGTGGTCCGTAGTGCGTCGGCCGCGGCGGCAATCCCGGCGCCGGTGGCGGGGCGGGCTGCGGGGGGTTGCCAGCGGCGGGCGTGTCGGGAGTTGCGTGGCGTGGCGCGTCGGGGGTCGGGTGGTAGAGCGGCGGCACCGCGGTGCGGTTGGCCGGCGGCGCGGGGTCGGCGTTCGGTTCGGGTTCGAGCGCGGCCGCCGGAGTCTGGGTGTCGGGGTATTCCGGTGCAGCGGGGTTGTGCGCTGGCGGTGGCGGTTCGTTGTCGGGGGCCGCCTGTGATTCCAGTGCCTGTCCCAGCGAGGGCGCTGCCTGTCCGGTGTCGGGCTGGTCGGGGGCGGCGGGCGGTGCGGGCGGTTGGCTGCCTGGTTCGGCGGACCGGTTCTCGTTGGCGAAACGATCCTGGGCGGCGCGCAGCGCGGCGCTGTCGAGTTCGCTGCTGTTGTATTTGGTCATTGTCCCTGTCCCCCGGCTGGCGCGGCGTCGATTCTTACGGCGAAGTTTACAGTTGTTTGGCGGGTGGCTGTCATATCCAGTCCCCGAAACCACGATCATTTTTCCGCTCGATGCGGATCAGCCCTGATGTGTCCTCTGCAAACACTAGGCGGTCTATGTCCTCCTCGTCCGCAGGAACTTGCGGGATGGCCTCGACACCCCGGGCGAGCAGCACGTTGCGGGCATGATTGAACTTCTGGGTCCACTGGGCCGCCGACACCACCGACCGCAGCCCTGGCAAGTCGGTTCTGTGGGGCGGTTCAGCGGGTGAGGTCGGCGTGGGACGGTAACTCCGGAATAGTGCGGTGGTGCGCGCAATGGCGTCGTCAGGTGACAATTGCGGCGTCGTCTGGCCGTGAAGTTGTGCGGCTTCAGCGCGTACGGAGTCCAGACGGCGGGCTCGCTGCGTGTTTGCTGCCGCTGGTGGGACGGTTGCCACGTCCTGCTCGGTCGCGCCTGCCGTGACCGACTGTGCGTCCTGTTCCGCGGTGGCGGCGATCGCTGGGATCACGTGGTCGCGTGGCGGCACGAGCTGCGGTATTCCACTGCGGAACCAGACCGGCGGCACGTCGGTCGCGGGCAGTGGGGCGCTGCCGATCGGGGCCGGCATGGCGGGCAGGAGGGCCCCTGCGGGTCCAAGCACTGCTACCGGTGCGGCCGTCTCAGCAGTGCTAGCGCCCTGATCATCGGCCGTAGCGATGTTGCCGAGGCCGGAGACGACGACGGTGTCGGTGGGCTTGTCGGCGAGTTTGATGCGCTCTGTGGCGGCGATGAATTCCGGTGTGTCCGGCAGGATCGACGTCGGCATGCTCGCGCTCCCTTCCTGGCTTGCACCCCATGCGGTGGCTGTGTCTTTGAGTTTGCTCCACTGATTGGTGGTGCGCTCACGTAGCTGCTGGTAGTTGCGTTTGGCCCAGGCTGTGGGTTGGTCGAGGGCGCCGCCGAGCGCGGTGGACGTGACCGTGGCTGGGGGGTTCGGCGGATACAGGTTGAGCCAGGTTTTGGATGCGGTGACCTTCGACTTGAAGAGGCTGAACAGCGAGGTCTTCTTCTCCATGAGGAACAGGATGAACTTCCCGGAGAGGTAGTAGCCGCCGGCGGCCAGGAGAACCTGAATGAGGGTGGGAAGGAACGACAGAACCGAGGTGATGAGCTGCAGGAAGAGCGTGGGTCCGGTAGCGGAGACGAACAGGACGGCGATCGCGAGCAGGAAGTGCACGGCGCCACGGCTGGCTGCGGTGGCCAGCGGGTCGTAGGGGCGGCGGTTCCCGAGGGTGAGGGCGGCGACCCAGGTCGCGCCGATGAAGTAGCCGACGGCCAGGGAGAGGTGTTTGAAAAATTCGAGGGCGACGATGATGCTGAAGCTGAGGAAGCCCCAGGCGATGACCACGGCCGCTGCGGCGATGAGCACCGTCCACAGGTCGGGGTCGGCGCCCGTCGCTTGGTTGGGGGTCAAGCAGGCGGGGTTGGCACCGCCGACGTTGATGCTGAGCGACCACAGGCGGGCGCACGCCGGGTCAAGGAATTCGCGGTAGTTCACCAGGAAGGTGACCGACCGGATCATGTCGTTGTGGGCGGTGGTGACGTAGTTCGTGGTCGCGTCGGCGTCGCCACCGGTGAAGGACAGCGTCGAAGACAGGGCCAAGACCGCGTTGATGATCTCCTGAATGATCTTGAACGGATTGGCGGCCAGCACGACGACGACGGCCATCATGACCAGCCCGGATCCGAGGCGTTGCCATTGTGCTTTGGCGATTTGCGTGTTCGAGGGCAGCCATTGATCGAACAGCGGCGGTGCCGCGGTAGCCGGGCGGCCCGGGGGGCCAGCTGGCTTGGGGCCGGAGCGTACGACGAAGACGCTGAGCAGCAGGATGGCGAAGGTGCCGACCATGATCGCTGTGGGTGGGAGCACGGCGTAGACCCGGGAGGTGATCCCGTTGTAGAAGTTGGTCAGCGGGTCGAGCCACAGGTTCGGGTCGAGGATGAGTTTCATCAGGGCGGCCGCGTACGAGGCCCCGAGAAGATAGATGCTGTAGAAGGTCTCGGCTGCGCCGCTGTAGACCGTCCGGTGCAGGATGTCGAAGAATTTCGGTTCCAGCAACAGGCGGTAGTGGGCGATCTGGCCACCGTCGCTGTCGGACAGGTTGAGCCAGTCGAGGAACGGATTGGCCGGCTGGGTGGCGGGGATGTCTGGGCCGGGCAGCGGCGGCGGCGCGGCGGGCAGCATCGTGGTCACGACGCGACCCCGTCTGCCGCAGACCCTGTCGGCATCGGCGCGGCCGACGACGTCGCGATGAGGTCGCGGGCCCGGATGCGCTTGGACGAGGTGGTGTCGCTGTAGCGGCGTCGCTGCGGCAGGAGATGTCCGATGGTGCGGACACGGGCGATGTTGCCGCTGTCGTTGTACCAGCCTTCGCCGGCGCGGTTGGCGAGGGGTTGCTTGGTCTCGGGGTCAGTGGGCGAGGTGTCCTCAACGCTGCGGGTGACCAGGCGCTGCGTGGGTGGGACGTCGGCCCAGCGCAGGCTCGCGGCGGCGTTGTCCCTGGTTTTCTGGCGCATGACGAGTTTGCGTTCGATGAGTGCGGTGTGTTCGTCGGCGTCGGCTGCGAGCTGGAAGGCGATGAGGACGAAGTTGCCGGCTTTACGGCCCATCCGGTCGGGTTGTTCGACGAGGCGTTGCATCACCTTGGAGCCCTTGAGCAGTTTCAGTTCGTCGGCGACGAACGCGCACGCGCCTGGGATCGCGGCGAACCGTTCCGCGGTGAGGTGAGCGATCGCGGTGTAGGCCATCGCGGCGAATTTCTGCGAATCCTCTGCCTCAGAGGCAGACTCGCCCGGCTTGGGGCGATGCACCGACAGTTTGTGGGTCCGGAAGACCACGGTTTGCGCTCGCGGCGTGAAGCCGGGGTAGGTGATGCGTTCGCCGTTGATGACCGGGTCGATGAACGCGTGGGTGTAGGGAAGCCGCGCCCATGAGGACAGCGCGAGGTTGAGGTTGCGTGAGACTTGTCCCACGATGGTCGGCAGGTGCTCGATCAGGTCGCGGGTGGAGGCGATGCGCATCGCTTGCCGGTAGTCGGGGGCCAGCACGTTGGCCAGCAGGGCCACCTCCTCGCTGCGGCGGTCGAAGCCGAGCAGCGGCAGCCACAGGTCGAGGAAGATCCGGGCAGCCTCCGCAGGCGGGAAGCACTTGAGAATGTCGAGCGACAGGCCGCCGCCGAGCTCGGCGGTCGGGTCGGTGACGTCGATGATCTCGGGTCGGGTCAGCGATTGCGCGAACACGACGTATTCACCGGCGGGGTCCTGGTCGATGATGTGGCACGGTCGACGCAAGTCGTGCATCCATCCGATCAGGCTTTTGACGAATTCGGACTTGCCGGCGCCTTGAGCGCCGTTGGCGGCGGTGGAGGCGTTGCCCTTGTCGGTGGCGTTGAGGATGTCCCAGTGAACGATCTGCCCGAGGGCGTTCTCTTCGTTGATCATCACGGGGATGCCGACCGGGTCACCGACGACGGTGCGCCGGATGGGCATGAATCCGCTGAACAAACCGACCGTGGTTGCTTGCTTGAGGTCTTCGACCACTGCCGGGCAGGGTGCGCCGGGGATCATGGCCTGCCACAAGTCGAACTGGCCGCCCACGGGGGTCAACGGGGTGAAGCCGTGGTCGGTGAAGTGCTGGGTGATCGCCCCGACCCGCTCGTCGAGCGTTTCGAGGTGTTGGTGGGCGAAGGAAAAGATCGCTGCGACGCGCATGCCGCGGGGACCGGATTCGTCTTTGACGTGGCGGCGGAAATCGCGCTGCTCGCCGCGCTGATCGGCGTAATCCTCGGCGTCAAATTCGTCTTGGGTGTTGGCGGCGTCTTCGGCGTCGAGTTCTCGGCGTGCGCGGCGCATCCCGGTCTTGCTGATCAGTGCTTGGGAGAAGTCGAAGCGCAACGCGAAGTCGGCGTCGACGTCGATCTCCTGGTCGACGAGATAGGTGAAGGTGTTGATGTCGAAGCTGTCGACCGACGGGTACCTCGAGATGGCGATCTGGGTTTGATAGCTGGTGTAGCCGTCGGGGAACTCCGGGGATCGCGTCTCGACGTTGTGCACGGCCAGAGCCTGAGACCATCGCGTGGACTTGAAGTTCTGGCGCAAGGTGTTGCGGGCGTTCTGGGAGGAGCTTTTGACGATGACGCTGCCCACCACGACTGCGGCGATCGCCAGCGCCGTGAGCGCGATGCCGACCCAGCGATAGGTGGTCAACGTGGCCGCGGCGGCCGCCGCGGCCAGGCATGCGACGCTCAGGGCCGCGGTGGGCAGACCGCGGCCCCCGCGCTCGGTGACTGCCGGGTTGTCGTCTTTGACCTTTTGGATGAAGTCCTCGTAGAGCGAGTCGGTGTCGGCGGCCTTGTTGATGTGGACCTCGGGGAAGCTGCGCGGGTTGCGCACGGCAGCGCGGGTGACGGTGGCATCAGGGAAGTCTGGGACGGTGATGCCGCGCAGCCGGATCCGGTCGAACATCCACGCGGTGTGTTCCTCGGTGGCGCGGATCGGGAGGAACTCACGCGGCAGTGCGCGGAAGTACTGGTTCTCCAGCTCGGTGATAGTGCGTCGTGAGACGTTGCGGTGCGGGTCGATCACGGCTACCGATGACAGCAATGACTCGACGATCGAGCGGCTGACGGGGAACCCGATCGCCAGCAGGTAGATGCGTTGGTACTCGGCGAGTTCACCAGTTTTGGCGACCTTGGTGTAGAGCGCGTTGAACTGGTCGTCGAGCTCGGGATAGTTCTCCTTGGTGAAGTTCGGGATGCCGGCCGCGCACCGGGCCATGATCGTGGCGGCGGGGGTCTTGGCTTTGGCGCCCATCAGGAGGAAGTCCGTGGCGCGCAGCTTCGACAATTGGGTGAACAGCCGGTCGTGTGCGGCTTGGCAAGCGTCGATCTTGTCGACGTCGTAGGGGTTGGTGTTGATACCCCGCAGGAGGTACACGGCCCAGACGGTGCCGTCGGCGGTGTAGAGGATGTTGCCGTCTTGCTTCTTGAGGGCCGGGAAGTAGTCACCCATGGAGCGTCAGCGCCTTCCGGTGTTGGTGATGTAGGGGTTGCGGGCCGCACGCCACAGCAGGGCCAGTTGGGTGGTCTCCCCCAAGGCGCCGTCGGGATCCATCCGGTTGAGGTTCCAGTTGGCGGCGACCGTCGCTGCGGCCGCGACAGCGGTCGCCGCCAGGCCGACCCAGGCGTTGGCGAGCAACGCAACCGCGACGCCGCCGGCCATGCTGACAACCATCAGACTCATCGTGGGTAGCCGGTAGCGCTGCCCGAGGATCGTCCACTCCACGGCGACTCGGTCGACGCCGTTGAAGATTCTCGATACGCGCATTGCAGCTGCCTTCTCCCGTGGGGTGGTGTCCGTTAACGGCTTGAACTAGCTCGCCGCGCCGCCGAAGACGTTCTGGGCGAGTTCGGCGATCACCCAGATGACACCGAGGAATCCCTCCAACAACGCGAAGGCCTTCGCCTCGTCGATCAGCTTCTTGGTCTTACCGGGGTCCTTTTCCATGTAGACCCGTAGCGCGTGAACCCCGAAGGCTCCGCCGCCGATGACGGCGACGGCCAGGATCACCCGACGCACGATGCTCATGATGGCCCCGTTGGAGGTGCCGTCACTGGAGATGTCGGCCAGGATGTGCACGGTCTGTCCGTGGGCGGCCAGTGCGGTCACCGCCGGTTCGATGAGGTCCAGCATCAGGACTCCTCTGCAGTCGTTGGCCATGTCCCGCCGATCAGGTGGCGCGGTTCGTGGTCCGGTGGTTCGGGGTGAACGGACCGCGGTGGCGGGCCGTTCATGCGGGGAACCTAACAACGCCCCTTGAGGCCGGCGCGACACGACACTTCTACGGGGCACAAAGTTTCTTCGGCGCCATATCCCCTGCGGCGTCTCGTTTTTCGAGTCTCGGTGACACCGTGACGGCCGTCGAATGCGTCGCCGGCGCGCTGACCGAGATGACGTCACTCGACGCTGCACCCCGTGTGTGGTGGTCGATATCGCCGTCGCTGTGCCCGGGCACAGTGTTCGGCTCCGACGGCGGGGTGTCCGCCTCACAGCCAGCGCGGGAGATTCACGCGGTGCTACTCGTGAGAGGACTTGGCTGCCGGAAGAGCAGCGATGAACCAGTTTCAGGAATCCGGGTGCGAGCAAAGCCCGATCGCCGTCGCCCCAGCCGGAGTCGCCGCCAGGCGTGGGTGCTGCGTAGAGCGGTCCGCGCGCCGGCCTTCGGGGCGGGTGATGATCGACGCACATGGTCTGATCGCGATGAAAAGCGCTGCCCGGTCGGGTTTCAGCCGAACACGGCGGTTTAGAGGGCTGTCGTGCGGCTGCACTCCCAGTGGCCCCAGATGGTCCCCATGCGGTCGGTCGCACCCCGATCTCCTCGCCGTCAGGACCTGGCGACACCTCCCTATGGGGTGCAATGCAGACAATGCTTGCGCGTAAAGCGTCGATAGCGTGGAACACACACGTTTTCCCAGGTGCCGTGTCTGCCTCAGTGTGTATTTCGGTGAGTGCAGGGGGTGCAGTGCATGCGTGTATAGCACCGCTTCGGTCCGAGTCCGCCTCCCCGTCCGGCCCCTGGACCCTTCTACTTCGCCTCGGCTGTTCCCCGAGCCTTTCCCCAAATGCTCCCTAAACATGCCCCGACACGCCCCTGCCTCCACCCTGCCGCTGGTGAGGCCATTACCGTGCGCGTCATGAAGGCCTACATCTACGCCAGTCCTGCCGGAGCGGCGGCGCATGTGCTGTCTCAATGCTTCAGCGACTTCGCCGAGCTGTACCGGCACGGCTTCCTGCGGGACGACTCGATCGTGTGGGCCAATGCCGAAGCGCCGGACGCAAGTTTCTGGGCGCTCACGGATCGGAGCCAGTACGTCTACGTCCATCGCGCCACTGAGCCCGGCTATGTTCGGCTAACTTCGGGGCGGCTGCGCTGGGGGCGCAGTTTCGATGGCACGCTCGAGAAATTCGAGGTGGATATCGACACTCGCAACATCGCAGGCGAGCCCGACAAGCACCTGACGTTGATCGTCAAACACCGCGCGCCGGGGCGGCTGGTGAAGGTCATCGACGGTTCACGTTTGGTCAATCTCGTCGACGGTTCCTACACCCGACCCGAGGCCACCGTCATCGATTTGGCCGCCTACAGGCCGCCGGCAGAGCTGACCGGCACCGGTGAATTCGAGGTCAACCACGCCCGTTATCACGGCGTAAATCACATGATGTCGAGCCTGAACGCCGACAACGCCGAGCTGATTCGCAGCCATCTCGGCCTCTTCGCGTTCGACATATCCGCCGAACAGATCGCCGCGATCAACGAGCATCTGCACGTGGTGGAGACGTTCGCAGACGGGTTCGCCGAGGCGTTGTACGACCGCCTCGCGCGGGCGCACTCAGGCCCTGCTGCGCCTGACTGATCTCATGACTGCCGCGCAGTTTCGGTCACGCGCGAGGCGAACGACTGAGGGTGATTCGTTCACCGGGAGCCAGCCCCGAGCGTCGAGTTCGACGTTCCAACGCGGCATCTGATTCATCGTCGCCAGATCCGCGTTGCGGGTGTGCTCGGATTGACCCGAGGGAACGCCAAACGCGCCGCACTCGAGGCTCTCAACGACCACCTGGCCGCCATGACCGAGCATGGCTTGGTGCTTGGTGCACCCATGAAGGGCATGTACCGGGATGGTCGCCCGCGCCGAGGAAGTTAGGTTCGATGTGGTCTTACCCGAGCCTGACGCCGCCGTGTTTGGCAGGGGTGCGGTGACCGGCGGCCATGGTTGGGCACCGGGTCGACGCCTGGTGCGCTCCACCGGGCGCTACAAAGACGAGCAGGTCTGCAAACTACTCCAGCGCTATGACCGGGCCTTTGTGGAAGTGATCTGAGGTGGGTATTCCGCGCCGGACTGTGCGCATACCCGACGTGCCCCGAGTGGGATGCGGGACACTTGACGTGCTCCCCCACCATGAAGGACGGGGATTCCCGCGCGGCTACGCCGCGGTTGGGGTGCTTCCTGCTTCATCGCCTCTCGCCTCCCGATGAGCGGGAGGACTTACCGGGGCTCCACAGGCGTTTAGTCTCTCCGCCCGACCGGCGGCGAGGATGATTCTGGCGGCGTTGTGGTCTCGATCGTGAACCACCTCGCACAAGGGGCACATCCACTGCCGGATCTGTAGCGGGAGTTCGTCGAGGCGGTGCCCACACCCAGGTGTGGAGCACGTTTTGCTCGATGCCAGCCACCGCGACACCGTGTGTACGGTGCGCCCGTAGCGCTCGGCTTTCTCGCCGATGATCCGCACGAACTGGCCCCATCCCGCGTCCGAAATCGCGCGGGCCAGGCGGCGGTTCTTGACCATCCCAGCGATGTTGAGGTCTTCGACGTGGATCACTTGGTTGTCGCGAACCAACGCCAAAGCCTGCTTGTGGTGATAGTCCCGCCGAGCACGGGTGACCTCGTTGTGCGCGACGGTCACTTTGCGCCGCGATTTGTCTCTGTTGGTTGATCCTTTCTGCCGGCGAGACTTCTCCCGCTCCAGGCGTGCCAGTTTGCGCATCTTGCGCCCCAAGTGCTTCGGATTGGCGATATCGGACCGCCCGCCATCGGTGGCGGCGGTCGAAGCCAGCCGGGCGATGCCCAGATCAACCCCGACCTCTCGTTCCACCGCCGGCAACGGTGAGGCCGGCACGTCGACGACGAAACTGGCGTAGAACCGGCCGTCAGGTTCGCGGATGATCGTGACACTCGACGGCACCGACGGCAGATCGCGAGACCAACGCACCCGCACTTCGCCGACCTTGGCCACGAACAACCGGCCGTTGGGCTTCACGCTGAAACCGTTGCGGGTGAGCCGGAACGACTGCCGGTGATCCTTGTCCCGACCCTAAAGGCCGCCTACGACAACCCTGACCTACCGCCGCGCCTGGCACAGCGTGTCGCTGCTGCACGCCCACCCGGTGTTCGTGACGAAGTACCGCCGGCAGGTGTTCACCGACGCCATGCTCACCTACTGCCAGAGCACAATGCGTAGGTCTGCGCCACCCTCGATGCCGAACTCGTCGAGTTCAACGGCGAGACCGACCACGTCCACTTGCTCGTCGCTTACCCGCCCAACCCTCGCACTTGGAGGAGCGCACCGTGTCCCCGTACCGGCATGTTCGCGGCGGTCGGGATGAAGCGGATCGGTCGGCCGGAGCCGACGCCCTTCATCATCCGCCGTGACGGCACGCTGGTCGATCGTGAGTCGGCGGCACCCATCGGCCGCGTCTATCTCGATCGCATATTGGGCTGGGTGGCCAGCAGTGATCACGGAGAGTTTCCTGGGACACGGGCGTGCGCGAGGTGGAGCTGCGCACCGCGCTTGGCAGGACTGGCGCCAACGGTCGCACAGGGTAGGTAGGCCGCGCCTGCGGGACGCCGCCGTTTGAGGGTGCGCAGAGACGCATCCGGCGCTGCACTCCGGGAACGAAGTTCCGAAGTACAGCGCCGGACTTGAGTGTCGCGCGTTGCTCTCCCGGCACTGACCGCCGGGCGCTGCCCTACTGCTCCCAGGGGCGAGCGTGCGCGGTTTGGATGACTTCGGGCACCATGGTCTCGGCGTCGACGAGCATCGCCTGACCAGCTCGACGGGGCGCGAATTTGATGCCTGTTCCGGGCCACAACGTTCCCTCGGCGACCGGCCCGCTGAGCAGAAGCGTTGCTGACTGCGCGCCCGCGAGGGCCTTGTAGATGCGTGAACTCATCCGGGTGGTGGCGAAGCCCTGCGCCGGGCCGGTGATGTAAACGTGCAAGCCCAGGTCGTTGCGGCCCTCGACGAGGCCGGCGATCGGGTCGATCGGGTTCTCCTGCCCGAACATGGCTGTCGATCCGCCGAAGGCTTGGACGCCGTCGACCAAGACGAAGATCTCGGGGCCGCTGTACCAGGAGCGGTCTCGGATCATGGCCGCGGTGAGCTGTTGGTCCATGCTCGGGTTGCGGCGCTCGATTTCGGTCTTGACTTTCGCGACGATCTCACTGCTGGTCGTCTTGTCGCTGGAATAGCCCATGAGGTAACCGCGTTTGGCCAGTTCCTCTTGTTCGGTGAGGAACTCGTACTTGGTCTCCAAGATGACGATCTGAGCCTGCTCGGGCGTGAACTGCTGGACGATCGAATTGATGATGCTGCGCAGCAGCGATGTCCGCCCTGACTTCGGCTCGCCCACCGCTACGAGGTGCGGAGAAGTCACGTCGGGAATGGTGACGATGCGCAGATCCTCTGTGCTGACACCGATGGGCAAGTGCTTGTCGATGGGGCGTTGTCCGCTCCACCACTCGGCGAACTCCGTCGGCGCCGGGGCGTGCCCGAGCTTGCGCTGGCACGTCTGCACACGATGGCGGTCGTAGACGTCCCACACCACGCTGTAGTCGATGACCGGAGGTGCCGGGTCGACGCGCGGTGCGCGGATGACCTCGCCTTGGGCGTCGATGTGCAGCTGCTGCATGGTTGCGACGAACCGTTGAATGCCTGCGCTGTAGTCGGCGTGCGGGTCGTAGACCGGGTTGCCTTCCTCCTCCCCCACTGGCTGCACCGGGTCGAACATGGGGATGACCACACGGGCCGCCAGGCTGCGCTCGACGTCGACGCAGCGTCCGGGTTGCTGCGCGGGAATTGCGCGCAGCAGTGCTTTCTGACGCTGGTCGTAGCCGAGGGACGAGGCAGGGTCTTCGACGGCCAGCTGCACGGTCGTGCCGAAGAAGTCGTTGAGTTTGAGTGGAATGCGGTTCTGCGATTCGCCGGAGACCACGAGGTGTACTCCGAGTCGGCCGCCGTCGTTGAGGAGCCGCAGGAACGTCTCCTTGACTTCGGGCTTCTCGTCGACGTAGCTGGGGAACCCGTCGATGACGAGGAAGTAGTGACCGTAGGGATCGTCCTCGACGGGGTCGGCGGCACGGGAGGCGAAGTACTGGTCCAGTGAGACCACGCCGGCCCGCTTACCGAATTCGCGTTCGCGAATGTCGATGAGGCGGAAGGTCTCACCGATGAGGCGGGAGACTTTGTCAGTGTCGGACTTGCGGGCGTAGCCGCCGACGTTGGGCATCTGTTCCATCTCGCCGAGCTTGGCGCCGGCGTAGTCGACGAGGTAGAACGAGCAGAACGCTGGGGAGTAGGCGCGGCACGCGCCGGCGATGATCGCTTCGATTGCCGTTGTGCGGCCTGAGGAGCCGCGGCCGATCACGCGGATGTGGGCCTTGCCGCCCTCGGGGGCGATGACATAGGGCAGGCGGGTGTGCAGGCGGGGCGCGTCGGTGTCTCCGATACGGATTTCCAGCCGTTGGGAGCTGGCTGGTGCGACGTCGATGTCGGCGTAGCTGATTGGGGCGCGCAGTGAGGGCTTCCACAGTTCGAGGGCTTTGACGTCGTCGAAGTGGGAGAGGTGATCGATCAGCGCGTCCCGCATGGTCGGGTATTCGATGTTGGTGTGCGCGGGCGCATCCGACGTGGTTTCCTCAGGGGCCGCTTGCTCGTAGCTGTTGGCCAGTGTGAAGCGGTGTAGGCGGCCTCCTGCTCCGGGCTTGTCCTTCGTCGCGGTCTTCGCGGTGGCCGCGGCGGTGCGGGCGGCGATGTAGGGGGCTTCGACGTCGAAGCTGATGGCGTTGGTGAGTCGTTCACCGGTGTCGCGGCGCAGGATGAAGGCGCCGCGGCCCATGGGCAGGTCCTTGGCGGCGTCGGTGTCCTTGAGGACGGCGCGGGAGCGTTGTCCGGTCTGGGTCTTCAGCGAGATGCCGAAGGTGAAGTGCTCCATGAGGTCCTGCAGCAACGACTGGTCGATGTACTGCGAGCAGGGGATGATGTGCATGCCGAGGCCGCGGCCGACTGCGCCGGTGCGGGTTAGCAGCTTCAGGTAGCCCTTTTCCTTGTGGGTTTCCATGAATTCGCGGAACTCGTCGACGATGATGAACAACTCTGGGAGGGCGGGGTACTCGTTTGGCTTGGCGGCGCGCATCTTTCGGTAGGCGACGATGTCTTTTGCCTTGTAGTCGCGCAGAAAATTCTCGCGGCGGTAGATCTCGCCTTCGATGACCTCGTAGGCGCGCTCGACGAGTTCTTCCTCTTTGACGAGGTTGGTGATGTTGGCGACGGTGTGGGGCAGTTTTTCGAAGCCGGCGAAGGTGGAGCCGCCCTTGAAGTCCATCAGGATGAGGTTGAGCTTGTCGGGGCCGAACAGTACGCAGAGGGCGAGCACCATGCCGTTGAGCAGGTAGCTCTTGCCTGAACCGGTGATGCCCTGAATTGCTCCGTGCAGGCCGCTGCCCTGGACGGACGCTTCGCCGAAGTCGAGGGTGACCAGCTCGTTGGTTCGTTCGTATTTCTCGGTTGAGCGGTAGCCAATGGGCACTTCGAAGTGCGAGTCGGTGGCGTTGCGGTGCCACTGTGATCGCGGGTCGAAGGTTTCGAGGTTGGTGATGCCCAGCGAGGTCAGGAAGTCCAGAGCTGCGGCCTCGACGGCCGTCTCGGTGTGGCTGACGCCGTCCCAGTTGGGCGGGCGGTACCGGCTCATCTTTTGGGCGATGAGCCGGGCTTGCATGACGCTGATCGAGTCGGCGTGCGCGAAGTTCTTCTGTGTCGGGGTGGACAGTTCGCGGTTTGCGGTGACCCTGAGTCGTCCGGCGGTTTCGGTCAGCGATTCGCTGATGGCCCGCAGGATGACGAATGTGGTGTTGTTGGTCGACGCGCCGGGGGGTAGAGCGACGTCGGAGTCGGGGGTGTCGACGAAGACGACGGTGTGGCTGGTGTCCTCGCCGGGGCGGTCGCGGGTGTCGTTGACGAATTCCGATACCGATCGCCATGCCAGGCGCGCGGTGCCGGATCGGTCGGTGCTGAAGCGGTTTTGGGTGTGCGGCAACCATTTAAGCCAGTCCCAGTCGTCGCGGCTGGGGTTGTCGCAGATCAGTCCGATGGTCAGATCGCGCGGCGAGGAGTTGTAGGCGAGGGAGACGATTACGGCGCGGGCCAGTGCCATGACGGCCTCTGGGTCACCGCGGAACGCGTAGGCGGGCAGTTCGCGCAGGCTCACACCCAGAGGGCAGTTGGTGACGAATTGCTGGGTTCGCAGGAACCGTCGGTAGGCGGCGTAGGTGAACGGCTCCTGCTGTTCGTCGACGGGCTCTTGATCGCGGGCCTTGATGCGTGGGAAGACTCGGGTTATGCCGACGCCGATGCGTGCGGTCAGCCATGGGTGCGTTGCTTCGGGCTCGTCGTCGGCGTCGTCGAGGGCGGGGGTCTCCGGGCGTACGGTCCACATGGTGGGGCGGCCTACGCGGGTGAAGAGGAGGTCTGGGTGTGGGTATACCAGCGATTGCAGGGCGTGGATTTGGCGGCCGTGTTGGTGGGCGAGTTTGCGCTTCTCCCTCAGCGCAAGCAGGTAGTTCTTGCGCTTGATGTTCAGTTCGCCCATCGAGCCGCCGCCGGCGCCGCCGACGCCGAGGTAGGCCAGCGCGCCGACGGCCATACCCATTGGGGCCATCATCATCATGGGGGAGATCACGCGGGTTCCGGTGAAGATCATCATGCCGAAGAAGCTGATCATGATGACACCGATGAAGACGGGGATCAGCCGCATGTACCAGGGGCCGGGGGCCTGTTCCTCGAGGATCTCGGGGTCGGGGACCACGACGGGCTGGTTGTCGATCGGCGGTGACACCCGCGGCGGTGAGACGAAGGCTTCAGTGGCCATGTGAACGTATCCCCCTGTGACAGTTGGCGATTAGTCGGGTCAGAAATGAGTGGCGCTGTGTCGACACTTGGTCAGCCCGGCGGTGCGGCGGCCTGGTCGGCCTGTTGCGGATTGGGGGGAATGGCCTTCTGGTTGAGGTCATCTGGCAGCAGGCCGTGAACGGTGAGCGCGTTGGCGCGCGACAGGGTGGAGCCCGGTGCGTACAGCTTGGCGATCGACCACGGGATGGGCAGCGGGTCGCGGGTTCCCAACCCGAGCGCCTTTACGACCTCGTCGTACTGGCCGGAGGAATCGGGCCCGATCATGTAGCGGATCCCGGTGTCGTCGATGTACATGAGTTGTTCGGCGGCGTGGGAATCTGGTGCGGCGCCGGTGATTCGAACGAACCACCCATGGCCGGGGTCGGTGAAGCTGGCGTTGGCTGTGGCGTTCGGATCGGTGGACTTGAGCAGCGGAACGACCTTGCTGAGGTCCTCCGGGCCGATGGGAAGGGACTCGCCAGTCGAGATGGTCGTGGTGGCGCGCTGATCTCGCGCGCCTTTCTCCCATGACCAGCACAGAACGTGCGGTGTGCGGAAGGTCGGAACGCGGTCGGGGTAGTGATTGACGTCGATGTCGTTGGCCTGGGGCTGTTTGGCCAGGTCGGACGGATCGATGGTGGTGACCTGGCTACTTCCGGTGTTGATCAGCAGTTGGGCGACGAATTCGGGTACCAGCTGCAAGCCATCGGAGAGGGCGACGCGGTATTGGCGCTGCCCGTCGGCGTCGCTGGTGGTGATGACGTCGCCGTTTCGGACCGCGGCCAGACCGGGGTTCACTTGGCCTCGGTCAGCGATGTAGGGCGTGGTGAGTGTCGGCGCGGCCGGGATGGCGTTGAACAGACCCAGCGAGATGGGGATGGCGTCGGCGATCACCTTCGGGTTGAGCGCGAGTGCGGCGCGGGTGGCCATGTCCTGGGGGGCGATCAGCGTGCGCTCCCCCTTGTAGACCATCCAAAGTTGATCGGGCGCGGATTCGAGTTTGACGAGGATGGCGTCGGTGTTGCGCAGCGGGCTGACGGCGGGGCTGACGGCGTCGGTGCCGGCGAGCAAGGTGGTCGACAGTGCGTCGGTCTTGGTGAGCGACAGATCGGTGGTGTCGGTGTGTTTGTCGCAGACGGTCCAGTCAGCGGTGTCGTCGGTGCGCTGGGAAAGGTTGTTGGGGGCGGAGGGAATGCCCATCAGCTGGCCGCGCGGTTGGCCGGTCAGGGTGTCGTCCTTGACGACCTTGGGGGTGTCGGCCTTGCCGACGATCAGTCGCGCGGAGGCCAGGTTGGTGACGGGGTGCAGAGCCCCGTCGAACATGACGTAGTAGCCGCCGGACTTGGTGATGACCATGCTGGCGCCGTTCTGGTCGGCGCGCGAGGCGAAGACCGACATCAGTAGCCCGATGGCGGGGATCATGGCGGCGAGGAAGATTCCCACGGCGAAGGCGACAGTTTGTGGCGAGAAGGGGCTGGTGTTGAGGCTGGTGTCGCGGCGGGTGATGCCCTGTTCGATGCGGCGGACGCCGAGGCGGTAGCCGGACAGTTGGACCTTGGTTGTCAGTTGCCGTGCCACGTGTGTTCTCCCCCTGGGTTGTCGGCGCCGGTGTGCGGTGTGGTCGGTGGTGTCGGGCTGTGCCGGCCCAGGAGCGGATCGATCTTGTCGCGCAGCGCCAGGGCGACGTCTTCGGGCATGAGGGAGAAGAATTCCTCGTCGGATAGTGCTTGCATGTTGCTCGCGCCGACTCGGGTGCTGCGGTACTCCTCGGCGGCTTCGAGGACGTTGCGCACGAAGCGGCCATTGCCGGCGACGTCGATCAGACGCCGGCCGGCGTGGTCCTGCACGAGCAGTAGCGAGCGTGTCTCTTCGACGATGAGGTCCCGCGATGCCGGGGGCAGTATCGAATTGCGTTGTTGGGCCAGCACATCGGCGATCGCACCGATCTCGTCGGGGCTGTAGGAGGAGAAGTTGATCCGGCGGGCGATACGTCCGCTGAGGCCGTCGTTGGCGTCGAGGAGGCGTTGGATGTCCTCGGGGTAGCCGGCGACGATGACGACGAGCCGGTCTCGTTCGTTTTCCATCCGCGCGAGGATGGTGTCGATGGCGATCTTGCCGAAGTCGTTCTTGGTCTCGGCCACGACCAGCGTGTAGGCCTCGTCGATGAACAGCACGCCGTCGAGGGCGCTGTCGATGACGGCGTTGGTCTTTGCTTCCGTCTCACCGATGTGCTGCCCGACCAGCTCGGCGCGGCGCACCTCTTTGAGGTTGTTGGTCTTGATCATCCCCAGCCCGCACAACATCTTGGCCACGACGCGGGCGACGGTCGTCTTGCCGGTTCCTGGCGGCCCGGTGAACGCCATGTGCAGTGACTTCGCTTGGGTTCCGCGGCCGCGGCGTTGGGCTTCGACAGCGTAGGCGACGTCGCTCTTGAACCGGCGGACCTGCTCCTTGACGTCGGTCATGCCTATCTGGCGGCTGAGTTCTGCGTCGGCTTCGGCGAGCAGGGTGTTTTGGGTTTCTGCCCGTTGGGCCTCACGGACCTCGCTGAGGTCGGTTTCCGTGCTGGGATCCCAGTACGATCCGCGTTGCCGAATGAGTTCTGCGGTGGTCTGTTTCAGGGTGATCGTCGGATTTGCCAGCGCGGCGTCCAGTTTGTCGGTGCGCGCATAGGCCATTCCGCTGTTCCAGAGGATCGCCGCGGCGTCCTCGTCGCCTTTGGCGCGGGCGATCAGGCCGAGGTAGTAGCACGATTCGGCGCCGACGTTGATGTAGTGCGCGAGCTCGGCCTTCTTGAGGCGTTCCTCGGCGACGATGAAGTTACCCAGGTGGGCGTAGGCGATGCCGCTGTACAGGTAGGCCGCGGACTGCAGGAGGGTGTCGGTCTCGCCGGCGTCGCGCTCATAGGCATCGAACTTGTGGGGCGAGAGGACGTCTTGGGTGAGGTCGATGACGTCTTGCCAGCGTTCGGCGCGGAAATGGATGTAGGCCTTCATCAGGGTCACGGGGGGCAGCGGTGACGGGGCGGCGTCGAGGACGTCGTAGGCGTCGGCGAAGCGGGACTGCCCGGCCAGGATAGCTGCGTAGCCGAGGTGGGCGATGGTGCGGGTGCGCAGGGTGTAGGTCAGCTCGAGTTCTGGGATGAGGCTGACCTTGGTATAGAGGACGTCCTCACGAAGCCGCTGGCCGTTCTCGATCACCTGGCCGAGCAGCTTTCCCCAGGTGGGCAGCGTTCGATAGATGTTCTCCACGACCGTGGGTGCCGCGGAGCGATCCCCGTCGAGGATGGCCAGGGCGCGGTAGAGGTCGCACTGATCGGGGTCGAGCTGCTGGATGCACCACTGGAAGTGTTCGCGCGCTGAGGCGGCGTTCTTGTGGACGATCCCGGCGGTCAGACCGGTGCTGAAGTAGGTGACGAGGTCGTTGGTGCTTTGGGTCATGGTGTGGTCCCCAGGGGTGAGGCGGTCGAGGAAGGCCGCGGTGTGATGATCATGGTTGCGGCGTTCAGGCTGTGCCGCCAGCGGGGCGGCCGATGATGCTGAGGTGGCCGACGGCGAACGATCCGTCGACTTGCCCCGCGTCGGGGCCGCCCAGGATGCCGGGCAGCGAGCCGCCCTGGTTGGGGACCGCTGGTGGGCGCTCTGTCTTCTGGATTGTCGCGGTGATGATCTGGGTGGCGATGTTGGGAATGGTGAGGGTGGCGCCGCCGCGGGTCGGGTTGATCTTCTGCACTATCTGCGTCCCTCCGATGCGCCACAGGATCTGGGTGACCAAGCGGTGTTCGTTCCAGTGGTCTTCGCCGTTGGGTTCGACGTAGTCGAAACCGGGCACGATGGTGATCGCCGAGACGACCACGGGTTCTTTGAATTCGATCGTCAATACGCCGTTGTCGACGCCGTATATGCGGGTGCAGATCCAGGCCTGCGACTTGTCTGATCCGAAGATCAGTCCCGGGTTGTCGGAACTGCCGGCGGGGCAATCGGCGGTCACGTTCTGCGGCAACAGTGGGGTGTCGGCGGGGGCTGTGGTCGGCGGGGGCGGCGCTTCGGCCGTCAGCGGTGGTGCGTCGAGCGGGGCGGAGTCGTGGCCGCCGCCGATGACGAGCGCGCCGGCCAGCGCTGTCACCAGGACCGCGGCGACCGGTGCGGCGATGCGGGCCCACCCCGGCAACGAACCCCACATTGTTGCCAGTGAGCGGCCGCGCTGGCGGGCGGGTTGGACGTCCCACGGAGCGGTCGCGGGGATGGGTTCCCCCAACGGGGCGGTGGGCGTCGGCGGGGTTGGCAGTGGGTCGTTGACGGGGGCGATATCGGCGACATCGTCGGGCACGGTGAGTTCGTCGGGCTGCGGTGGGTGCCACAACGCGTACCGGTCCTCGTCGACTGTTGCGGGTACGCCGGCGCCATCGTCGTCGGGCAGCCATACCGGCGGGTCGGGGAAGGCTGGAGTGACTTTGCCGCCGCCTCCCTCGGCGCCGCCCACGGGTGTCCACGGCGCCGCGACACTGGCCTGCGGGCTCGGCTCGGTCTGGGCTGGGCGCGGATCGTCGCGTGCCCAGTCCTCCAGCTCGGGTGCAGGTCGTTCGATCGGTGGCGGCGGTGGGGGCGCCGGGGCGGGCAGAACCTCGTTGAGCAGCGAGTTCATGGCTGCGTACTCGTCCTCAGGTGACAGGGTTCGGTCGGTGAGGAACTGATCGACCTGCGAATGGATGCGCTTGGCGTGCGCGGTTGTGATGTCTGCCGGGTCAAGCGGTAGGTCCCCCTTTTGTGCCACGTCCGCTCGCGCCTCCGGTCCGATGTTTCAACTTGACTTTATGATAGCGGCGAGTTGCCAACCGCCTGGAAAGACACCTTCATCATGCCGTCACTGTCCGAAATCCAGTTCACCCCGAGCGCGACACGGCGCCTTTTTTTCGCAACCGCCGCCGCCGCGTGGACAGCTCTTCTGGTCGTGATCGCCCTGATCGTCTGGCTCATTCGCATCGAGTCCGCACAGAAGCCAGTGGACGTCATGGGTGAGATCAACGCCTACGTCGGCGCGGAGTTCTTCGCCCGAAACTTCCTGCTGGTCTGGCTGGGGGGCAGCCCCCACGAGGCGGAAAAATTGGCGACGATGACGGCAATGCCCGGCCAACCTCAGCTCAATGCCGACCCGTTCACCGTGCTCGACATCAACGCGGTGCCACCGGTGACGCGCACGGCTGCCGGCAAGGAGACCGAATGGGGTTTGACTCTCGCCGCGACCCTGATCTCACCCGGATCAGGCACCAACGCGCGCAATTACTTTCGTGTCACCTTCGTGGAGGCCGGTGGAACGTACAAGGCGTTGATGTGGCCGCGGCCGGTCAACAACACTGCCCGGGCGGTGCAGATCAGTTCGTATTACACCAACGGCATCGCCGCCAACACTCCGTTGGGCACACAGGTTGGCGCATTCTTGACCGCGTTCTACACCGGTAACAACGCCGGTTCGCTGGGCAGCTACGTGTCCTCGGAATTCACCGACAGCGCCATCAAGGCCTCGCCGTACACGTCGGTGCAGATCACGTCGATCATGGCGGCCAAGGACTCCCCTGACACCGCTACGGCGCAGCCGGGCACCACGGTGCACGTGTTGGCGACGGCCAAGGCGGCAGTGAGCACGACGACGTTCAACACCATCGACGCCCCGCTGCGGCTGACGCTGAGCAACAACAAGCAGTGGCTGGTCGACGGGTTCGATGAGCCGGTTCATTTCGGGGACGTCAACTACAAGTAGCGCACCGTCGTCTGCCAGGCGCCGAAAGGGCCGCGGGTAGGTCGGCGGCGCCTGGGGCTGGGCACCGAGCCACTTCGAGTGGGCGGGCGCCGGCTAAGGAGCCGGAGGGCACTCCCCCAGTTGGCTTGTGTCCGACCCCTTACGGGGTGGGTGTCGCCGGCGACGATCCAGTGGTGGTGGGCGTGCCCGCCGGCGGCGCTGGTGGTGCCGGGGCGGTCAGGGTCCAGCCTCCGGCCGCGGTGCGTGAGAGCAGCGCGCCGGGCCCGTGGTCGGCGCCGAGTTGGGTCGCGGCCGCCAGGACGTCAGGCGGTTGTGCTGCGGTCACGTCGACGTCGACGTCGTTGACCGAGTAGTGGCTGATGTCGGAGGCGTTGGTGATGGTCGCCGAATTGGCTCCGGCGGTGTAGCGGCTGCCGTCCAGGCGCGCGGCTGGCGTCGGCGCGAGCGCAGCCGTCCACTTCGCCGGCGGGTAGAACAGCTTGCCTTGCAGCAGATCACCGATGTTGACCCATCCCGGTGGGGGCGGTGGCGTACCGGCGACACCGAGGGCCGACCAGAAGTCGGTGTCTCCGCGGAGGTAGACCGTGCCCTGGTCGAGCAGGGCGTCGCCGCGGGTGCCCCCGGCGGTCACCACACCGGATCCGGCGGTGTTGTCGTCAAGGTAGGTCAGCTGTACGCCGAAGGTGTGCCCGTTGACGACGATCGTCCCGGACGCCTTGTGCGCACCGGAGCGCTGTCGAGCCAGCAGCGTGGTGATGCCGGCGATCTCCAGCTGGCTGAGAGGGTGCTCGGTGGGCAGGGTTGGCGGCGGAGGCGGAGGCGGTGGGTCAGTGCGGGTCAGGACCCAGGTCACGCCCGCCGTGGCGGCGACGAGGGCGACGAGCAAAATGGGAATGATGACCTTGCGCCACTGGAACGCCTTCGGGGCACGCCAGTTGGCGTTGCCTGCGGTGGTCATCACGGGGCCTTCACCGTCGTCGGGTACATAAACCGGAGTTTACGGTTCAGGTAGGGGGTGAAGCGCGGCGACACCGGCTGAGAGGCCGGAATCAGGGGCTCGAGCGTGAGCGGTCAGTAGCCGCTATACCCGGCGGCGACCCGGCGGGCATGGAACTGCTGGAGGCCGGCTCCGTCGGCGCCGACCTTGTAGTGGCCCATCATGTAGGCAACGCCTGCTGACCCGCTGGCTACGGGGTCGAACATGTTCCTCGACGTGCCAGCGACGTGGTAGGCGGCGAAGGTGGACGGTTTCATCTGCGCAATTCCGCGGGTCGCCTCTGCGGGGGCGCCGTCGCTGCGGGCCGGACCGGGAATCTGGGCGTTGCTGTCGGTCCGGTTGACCGCGTCGGGGACGTAGCTGCTTTCCTTCCACCACTGGTTGAGCAGGATTTCACGCCAGCGCGCTCTCACCTCGGGGTTGGTGCTCACGCCGTTGTTGTCCAGCGACCGCTCGATGACCTCCATGACCTGCGGTCGGGTCAGCGTCAGCCCGGTTGGGTCGGTGATGATTTCGTTGTTGCGCAGCGGTTCCCGGCCACCTGGCGCGCGGGCAGCCGAGGTGCTACCAGAAAGCGATTCCGATCCCTCGGCGCCGGCGAGGAGCTTGGCGAGGGCAGCGGGGGCAACGTTGAACATTCCCGGTGCGGCCATGGGCATTTGGGGAGCCATGGCGGGCATCGGAGGTGGTGGTGCAGGCATCGGCGCGGGTGCGGGCATCATCGGTGTTGAGTTGGCGAACGGATTGGAGGAACCAGCGGGGCGGGACAGGGCATCCCGCAGGGCGGCCAGTCCCCCGGGTTCCGTTGCGCGGCTGGTGCGTTCGGCGCTTCCCTTATCAGTGTCATCGAGAGAGTTCGCCGCGCCCTTACCCTTGCTCAGTGACGTGTCGGCATCGTCGATGTTGCCCTTCGTCTTATCGTTGTGATCTTTCAGTGCTTGGGAGATCGCCGGATCCTCCAAGCCGTGCCCGCTAGGGTCGGGCACACCGCCGCGGTGGTCCCGTAGCGCCGCCTGCGACTGACTGTAGGTCTGCTCGGCCGTGGGTTGATCGACGGCGATCTGATTGGGTTCCGGTGCCATGGTTGAGGATGCCTGCCAGGTCCAATATTGCTGCGCTGGTTAGTTATTCGGCGGGACGGTGCGCGGGTTGAGCCCTTGCACGCCCGTGCTCTGCCCTGGGATTACACCAGGATCGGTGGCCCCTGTGGTCGGCGGCAATTGCGTGGGCGGCGCCGCGGGCGGCGCGACGGGCGGTGCCGGTGGGGGTGCTGCGCCGGTGTCGGCCACGGGTTGCGCCACTGGCGTCGCCGGGGCGCCGTCGTCGGCGAGGCGGAAGAAACCCTGGTGGGGTCCGTCGAACTGCGCGATGTCCGACAGAGGAACCACCTTGCCGGCCTCGTTGATCGCCATCGCCTGGTTGTCGACGACCCCGAGAAAAACCCCGTTGTGGTTGTTGGTTCCCATGACGACGTCACCTGGCTTGAGCTGGTTGACCGGCACGTTCTGGCCGATGTCCTGTCCGGGGGGCGGCATCTTGAACCCAGCCTCTTCGGCGGCCTGGTAGATGCTCTTGTGCCCTGGCCCGTCGGTGCCCGTGAGCCCGTGAGCGAGGTTTGCGAGCTTGGGATTATCGAACGTCCACTTACGGCCGCCGATCTCGGTGGTATTCGACGCAGGGTTCACCGGCGGTGCGCCCTGCGGCCCGTTGTCGCCGTGCCCGGCGGGCGTCGCCTTGACCGCGGCGGGCCCGGTCACCGCGGGGGCGACCGGAGGCGTGTGATCGCCGGGACCGTTGTCTCCGGGGGCCTTCTTGGCGTCGTCGCCGTCCTTGTTCTTGAGGCGGTCGTCGAGAGCTTTCTGCAGCGACGCCTTGTCGATGGGCTTGTCGGCCAAGTCCATCGGTTTCGGTCCGCCGGCACCGAGGCCGGGGATCTGCGGCATGCCGCCCATACCCGGCACCTGTGGCATCCCACCCATGCCGGGCATGGGCATACCACCGGCAGGCATGTTGTTGCGCAGCAGCGATGCCAAGTCTTTAGCCGGGTTGTCGGCCGCCTTGGGCTCAGAGGCCGCGGGTCCACCGAAAGCGGCCGGAGGAGTCGCCGGCAGCGGCGTCACCGGCGCAGGCTCGGCCGGGGCCTCGGACTGCGGTGTGCCACCGGTGCCGCCTGACGGGTCGGCGGTCGACCGATTGGGCTTTACCGCGAAGTTGTCCGCGGCCGCGGTGAGCGACTGCGCGATGCGCTGCATGTCGTCGACGGCGGTCTTGAGTTCACCCGTCGAATCCGACATGTGGGCTTCGTTGACGTGGTTGGCCCTAAACGGGATCAACCCCGACGTCGAGTTGTTGATCTCCTGACGGTTCTTGAGGTTGACCCCGCGGAACGCCTGGTAGGCGTTGTTGGCGCTGTTGGCGCCAGCCATCAGTTGCGAGGCGATGGTCGGCAGCATCGTCGACTGGAAGTCCCCGAGCGCCTCGACGCCGGGCTTGGTGTTCGCCCAGCTCTGCACGACGTAAGGCTCGTTAGTCTGAGACTGGTAGATCGAGGTCACCGAGTCGACGAGGTGGGTCAGTTTCGCGTTGAGCGCGTTGACCTTGTTCGCGACGTCGGCGAAGTTGCTCGTCGTCTCGATGTTGGGTGCGCTGGTGGGCCAGACGTCGTCAGGGTGGTAGCGGAAAGCCGCGTCGTTGGTGCGGCTCATCCCCTGGTCTTTGCCCTCGATGATGCCGTCGCGGTTGCCGTCGTTGGTCAAGGGTAGGAAGTGGGTGCGCGGCGGGGACGGCGGCGCGTCGATCGCCGGCGCCTCGCTGCCCCCACCGAAGACCGACGCGATGAGGTTGTTGAACGCCTTGCGCCCGTCGGTGTCGACCATCCACAGCACGACGGTGAGCGCCGTGCCGAGACCGGGCACCGATAGTGCGCCCAGCCGTAGAAGCGACATCGCGGCCAGTCTGCCGCCCAGAGCAGCTCCGCGCTGCGCCGCGAGCACGGCACCTTCTCGCGCCGCGGCGCCGGCGCCGCGCTCAGCGAAGGCCCGAGCCATCGACCGTTGTGCGGCCTTGGCCGCATCGGCCCCGGCGTCCTTGGCTGCCTGCCGGCCCGCGGTGGCGGTGGCGTCCGATGCCGCGGTGGCCACCGAACCTGCTGGCTTGGGTACCGCGGCGGGGTCGACGGTGGGCTTCGGCGCGCTTGCCGGGGTCTTGACCTCTGCGGTCTTGCCGTCCATCGGACTGGGGGCCGAGTCATTCAGTGAGGTCTGCGGAGCGTCCTGCGCCGGCGGTACAGCTACGTCAGGTGCGGCTTCCGGGGTGCGCCCGGCGAACCGGTTCAGCGTGTCGTTGACGCGGTCGTTTCCCACGACTCGGTTCAAGGCGAAGGCCGCGCCGAACGCGCCCGCGGGATCGAGGCCGGCACGAAGAACGTCACTGAGTACGTCGGACTGGCCACCGGAAACGGGTGGCAACGAGATGAGGTCGGGGGCGAGCATCGGCGATGCGCCTGACCCATTGCCGGGTGTCGGTGTCGGTGTCGTCACGGTTGGCTCATTTCCCCCTCGCTAGCGGTGTCGCTCACCGCGACCCACGATTCCGCTGGTGGCAATATCGGCGTCGATGTCGGCTCCGGTGAGATCGGGATCTCGTCTGATGATAGTTTTTTCGCCCTTTCCCTTCCCGGAGGAAACGCCAGATCCGCCCATTGGTGCCATGGGTGCCATCGGCGCCATCGGCATCCCGCCGCCGGCGCCGGGAGCGCCCGCCCCCAGCGAGGGGGATCCCGAGGCGGGGGCGACGGTGAAGGGGTTGGCGGGCCGACCTGAGACGTCGGCGGCCGTCTGAGCACCGGACAACGTCGGCATCTGCGGGGGCAGCTCGTCAGCCGAGGTGTGTGTCTGGCCGGCGCCGGGTGCGAAGTTCGGGTCCGTCAGCGCTGACGGGGCGCTGCTGTTGCCGTCCGGGCCTGGTTGCAGGGAGTCCAGCAGGGAGGCGACATCGGGGTCAACGGAGTCCTCGGGAACGCCTACCGGGGCCGTCGGGGCGTCCCCGGCGGCAAGCGACCCGGTCATCGGAGCCGTCGGTGGTCGCAGCTGGCTCAGGGTGGACAGTAGGGTCGGCAACACACTCGTCGATCCCAGGGGCGATGACGCAGGGTCGGTGGGCAAATCGGTGGTGGCAGTGTCGAGTTTCTGCGCCGAAGCGGCTTCGCCGGTGGAGAACTTCTCCTGTGCATCCTTCTTCTGGGCCAACAGGTCAGATAGGCGATCGGTGGCGGCCCGAACGTCGTCTGGACTGCCGGTGCCGTCGGCGGCGGCTGATGCGGCGAGGATGACCGCTTCCTGCGCAGCGCGGATCTCGTTGTCGGTCGGCGTTTCGGCGTCGCGGGTGGCCACGAGGTTGGCGCGATCATTGGCGGCCTGCGCGACCGCGCGGGCCGCGTCGCCGATGGCGTCGAGGTGACGTCCGTGTTGAGCCAGGGCGCGGCGCACGGCGTCTGCGGCATCGCCACTGGCGGTGTCGTCGAGGCCGATACCGGCGAGGGTCTCGCGGATCGCGGCCAGGTCGGCGGCCACGTTGTCGGGATCTGTGGGCATTAGAAGGCGGGTCCTGCGGTGACTGTCGGGGGCAGTGCCCTACGGGTGTAATCCATGTGCCAGGCGTTGAAGGCGTTGATCAGTACGGCGTTGATGAGTTGGGCGGCGGTGGGCGGCGGGAGCTGGCAGACCTCGTCGGCGATCTTGAGATCGGCGAGGCGGCCGCGCCAGACCAGGGCCATGACCGACGGCGATACGGGGTCGTCGGAGTAGATGCCGACGGCTTCGGAGAATGCTGAGTCCTGTTGGGCGTCGACGGCCTCGAGAGCGGCGATACTTGCTCGGATGTCTTCGAGTTCCGGGTACATATGTCGGGCCCCCGCCTGTGGTCTGCGCTTGCTCGGATAGTCGTTCCCAGGGTAGGCCGGAGGTAGTGCCGGTGCCGACGTACCGCGCCGCGTGTGGGCGTCTCGTTTGCCAGCGGTATGTTTCAGTCTCGAATTGGTGGGAAACGACGCGCAGATAGCCTTTGCGGGTCCGCCAATCCACGTTTAAACTTGCGGGCACAAGGGGGTGTCCGGGTACTCGAACCCCTCCCACCACATAACGAGGAAAAGGGGTTCACACTCATGCCTGCAGGTGTCATCAAGCTCACGAACGAGGAAATGCTGAACATCGCCCAGCAGGGGCAGTCGCACTGCGACAGCTACTCCGCCCAGACCCGGGCGCTGGTGAACGTGGCCAACGAGTTCGCCACCATGCACATGCGCGGCGCCGCCGGCGTGGCCGTGCTGAACAAGACCACGGAGCTGCAGCAGACCGTGGACCGCATGACGCAGACGTCCAGCGAGAAGTACCAGGGCGTCGGACAGTTCGCGCAGGCCGGGCTGAACTCCACTCAGGAAGCTCAGTCGCGCATCATGGCGATCGCCTCGGCCTGACCACCAGCACACGACCTCACTTCTACGAATTCAAGGGAGCACACACGATGAGCGGCGAAATCAATTACGACCTGGTCGGCATCCAGGGTGGCCTGGCGGCCGTCATGGGCATCCACTCACAGAAGCAGGACATCGGCAATCAGATGGTCCAGCAGTACACCCATCTCGATTCGATCGCATCGGGCCGGGCCACCGACGCCGGCATGGAGTTCTCCAACATGGCGAGCCACGCCCGCACCCAGGAGGCCGAGGTCATCCAGGCGCTGCACCAGGGCGCCTCGCAGGCCTCCGACGACCTGCAGCACGTCGACAGCACCTTCATGGGGATGATGGGCACCTAACCCACGGTCGACGTTGACCCCCTTCGGGATTTGGTAATCAGCCCCCGGCCCAACAGCCGGGGGCTGATTCGTGTCTGGGGCGGGTCATGGCTCACGACTGACGTTCGTTCGACTGCGGCAGAACTTTCCCCACCCCGAAAAGTGTCACGCACGGCGCACCGGGGGCCCGCTGATAACGTTGCAACTTGACTTTAAGAATACGAATTTGCTGGAGGAAACGGTCATGGCGATCCCGGTACTGCTCACCGTCGAATTGTTCCCCTGGGACGACCTGAAGGGGAACGCGTTCGAGGAGTCCGTGCGCGACTTCAACGACGAGGTACGTGAGTACTTCGCCGACAAGGTGGAATTGCTTGACGTTCCGCACGACATGTCCAACCTGACGGGAACCGACACTGTGTACGGGACCGGGACCGAGAACGTTCCCTTCGTCGCAGCGACCATCGTGGTGGGTTTCAAAGGCGTCGAAGTCGAGCAGGCCAAGGAGTTGGCCGGCCAGTTCACCACGAAGAAGTTCAACCACGTCTCGGCCGAGGTGCTCGATCCCGGCAACCTTCCCACCGCTGACGCCCAGACCTAACACCTGACTCTCCCCCGCGCTCGACAGATATGACGCGATCAATGAGGCCGGAGAACCCACCCGCGGGTTCTCCGGCCTCATCGGTTTTCGTCAGGGGTTCAGCGCTCTGTTGTGCGCCCCGATGCGCTGGCAGGTGTAGGCATTAATCGGCGTCGCTTGCCACTACCGCTATGCGGGGCTGGCAACGAGCTCCATCGAGTCCAGCCTTGTTTCGTCACGTGATGTTCCGGCAACGTGCGGCTGCGACTGCGGGCATGACGGGCAGAAGTCCCGCCGCTGCGCGCCGCGGCCATCCGAGCGCCAGCCTCGTCGCCGCCTCGCTTCGGCGTCACGGCGAGGGTCGGCCTCGTCGGCGACCTCGGCGGTGGCGCATCCATCGCATTCGATAATTGTCACGGCATCGTCGTCTGCCGCCTCCACCACAGGGTTCCTGTCCCCCGCTACCCCGGCGCTGCGGTCACCACCCTGAAGTTCGTCCTCAATGAGCGAATTGCCGTCGCCGTCCCCGGATTCGATGGGCACCGGCAGAACGGCGGATGGGTGCGGTTGGCCGTCGTCTCGGGCAGTGCCCGGGGCGGCAGGGTCGCGGCGGGGCAACGCCAGGAGCGCCCACGTGGATTGAGCGATGGACAGATCGATGATGAGCGGCCAGATCCAAGCGAGAGTGCTGCGGATACCCGCAGTCTCGGCCAGAGCGCGCAGCGCATCAAACGACAACGCGAACGCGCCGCAGGCGAGCAAGACGGTCATGACCATCGCCGCCCAGTAGGCGAAACCGGAGCCCCTGCTGGCGCGAGCGAGAGTGCCCAGGCCGTGGATGCCGGCCAACAGGATGATCGGAGGGACGGCTGCGACGGCCGCGGAGACCACCGCGGTGCCGGTCGCGGCGTTCAGGAGGGCGTGGGCGACGTTGCCGCTGACCGAGGCGAGAGTCGCCATGGACAGCACGGTCCAGAAGAACCGCTTGGCCTTGCGGGTGTCGTGGTAGGGCATGGTCGAGTGGGGCACGGGGGTGCCTACACCCGATCGTCGATCGTCGATCGTGATCACGGGTTGTCCATTTCGCGGAGATGGAGAGGGTTGGGCGGCGTGGCGTTGTGGCGCACGAGGCCTTGTCGGGCGGTCGTCGTTGGGCCTGGTCGGGCGCCGGTGAGGCTCTTCGAGCTGCGGATGGTTCAGAGGTCGAACGGTCCGTTGGCATCCAGCCACTCGCGCAGTGCTGTCTCGACGATCTGGTTCTGACTGATCTGTCGGCCCTGGCGGTAGCTGTGCACCAGGCTCGCCTTTTTCAGTTCACCGATCAGGGCGGGGTCGAGGCGGTAGTTGACCTGCTTTTTGGAGGCGTGCTCTTCCGCCGTCTCGGCGGCGAGGGGCGCCCGTGGTGTCGGTGGCGCCGTGGGGGCCGGCGCGGCCGGCGCCGGGGCCGGTGCGGCCGGGGCCGGATCGGGTGAGGCGCCGGTGTCGGTGGGCGGCGGGGCGGTGCCGTCGGCCTGATCGATCAGCCCGATTACGGGGTGCTGTTCGCCGGCGGCTCGCAGAACGCGTTGGCGTGTGATCTTTGTCGTGCTCATGGCGGGGTCTACCTTCCTGCGGTGACGGGCTCGGTGATGGGAAGTTCGAGGAACAGATCGGTGAAGGCCGTGCTCAGCGCGCGGGCGCCGGCGCTCCCCCTCATCGAATGGATCGGCGTGGCGAGGCCGTTGGCGTCCTTCCACGCCGCCCGTTTCGGAATGACGGTCTTGGCCACCAACTCGCCGTAGGCGTCGCGGATCTCCGCCTCTCGGAATTCCTCCTCGCCGTTGTTCTCGCGCTTGGTGATGACGATGCCGGCAATCTCGATGGCGGGGTTCACGCGTTTCTTGACGAAAGAGGTGGTGTCCTGCACGTTCTTGATGCCACCGAGGCTGTCAATGCTGGCTTCGGTGACGTAGATGACCTGGTCGGCGGCGACCAGCGCTCCGACGAGGAGACGGCCCACGCTGGGTGGGCAGTCGAAGAGGACCGCGTCGTAAGCGCTCAGGTCGCACCCTTCGAAAGCTGCCCGGAGGCGGAAGATGACGTCGTTGGCGCCGTCGAGGTCTCGGTTGGCGAGGTCCAGCGTGGCGGGGATGACGTCGATCCCGGGCCAGGGCGTGGCCACGGCGGCATCCAGGGCGGTCCCCTCTTGGAGTTCGAGGAGCAGTTCGTTGGCTGTGGCGGTGTCGTCGCCGAGCTGGCTGACGTCCACGCCGAGCCCGCGAGTCAGGTTTCCCTGCGGGTCGAGGTCGACGGCGAGGATCCTGTGGCCGAGGGCGGTCGCTGCGCTGCATAGACCCAGGACGGTGGCGGTTTTGCCGACGCCGCCCTTCTGGTTGGCGATGGCTGTTTTCTTCATTGGTTGCTCCTCCGTGTCGAGCGCCTAGCAGTGGTCGCGGCGCTTTCGCCGCTATCAGGTCTTCCACTGATTTATGTGATTGCGTTCCTAGGGGTGCTATACATGCGCTGTATAGCACCCCTAGCGGTGCATCGCGATTGTTAGTGTCGCATCGTGGTGCACCCATCCGCAGTACGACGCGGCGTGTCGCACTGTATTTCGACGCATCGTGGCGCTATGCGATATGGTGCACCGTGGTGCGCCACTGTCGGATGCATTCGCATGCAGTTTGATGCGGGCCGCTGCACTCGGCAGTACTGCATCATTATGCGATATGAAGTACTGCGGTGTGGCGCTCTGTGCAGCGATGCTTTCGTAGTACTGCACCGTAACGTGCAGCACTGGGTTGCACAGCTGTCCTGCACATCGCTGAGCGATGCACCGCACAGACCAGCTCTGCAGTGGGTCGCTGAATATAGCGCCGCAGTACCCAGGGGCGCACTCGACAGCGCTGCACTGCGGAACATCGCGGGGCGATCCTTTCCACGCGGGGGAGGTATCCGCACAGCATCGCTCCGCAAGGCACCCCATACAGGGCAAGACACACGTTTGCGATGCGGTTACTTGCTGCGCATTGCGCAGTTTGTCGCAGGTCAGCACACAGAAAGAGGACATCGCTTTACGTCATAGCGGTGCTATACATCGTTGCATGTAACGCGGGAGGCCCCCTGAAAGCGCCGCTTGCAGCGCTATACGCGCTATTGACAAGCTGGAACGGGCGGCGCCGGCGCCGAGTGGTGGGGGAGGGGAGAAGCTGTTGCTTCGCGACCTACCCCGAACCCCACGATCCCAGCTCGGGGAGCTTCAGGGCCGGCCGCGGCTGCACGTTGTCGCGGGCCAGTTTCTCGAACACTTCCCGGGAGGTCGATTCGTCGCGCGCGAGCACGCACCAGCCGGACACCACCGAGTTGTTCGCCGCGACCCCGGTCCACCGGCCGTACAGATACTCTTCGCTGGCGGGTAACCAGAGGAACACGGCCTGACGGCTGCGAGTGCTCCTTCCCGGCGGCCGGTACCAACCGATGAGGACCTCGTTGGAGAAGACGCGCAGCTCGCCTCTCCATGCGTTGTCCAGCAGCAGGGTGTCGCCGGCGCGGAGCGCATCGACGGTGTGCAGGTCGGCCTGGTCGTGGTGGCCGAATCCTCCTTGCCAGGTCGCCCACCATTTCCCGTTGAGTTCGATGGGCCGTGGGTCAACACCGGCGAGGGTGGGCAGGCTGATGTCGAGGGCGGAGCAGATAGCCGCTGCGGCAGCTAGCGACGGCTCTTGATCGCCGGATTCGTACCGCTGGTAGGCCTCCAAGGCCAGCCCTGCGGTGTTTGCAACACGGGTTTGGGTCAGCCCGAGCTCGCGACGACGGGCCTGCATGACCTCGCCGACGACAGAGAGCCCAGGCGTCTCCACTGGGTCCTCGCCGGCGGGTACCTGACCAGCGAGTTCGGCGAGCGACACGTCGAGGGCTTCGGCGATGGCGCGTGCGACGGACAGTGGCGGCTCGCGGTCGCCGGTCTCATACCGCTGGAAGGTGCCCTTTGGAACGCCGGCCAGGCGTGCGAGTTGAGCCTGTGAAATGCCCAGCTGGTCGCGTCGGGCTTGAATGACTGCCGCCCAGGTGGGCGGATTCGTGTTGTCGCTCATGCTGTTATCGCCGTGACGGTCGTGTCCCACTGAGAGAGGCGGTCATCAAGTTCGTGCACGGCGGTGCTGTCAGTCCACTCGTCGAGCATCGTGCGCACTGAGTGAATGCGGCGGCTCAATGTGGCCGAGGACGAGGGTCCCATCTCGTCGAGTGCGGCGGTGAGTAGGGCTGCGGCTTGTTCAGGTTCTCGCCCGACGGCGTGGACGGCGGCCAGGTCGCACAACGTCAGTGCTCGCGTCTTCACATCGTTGGTGGGCAGTTCATTGAGTGCACGATCCAATGCCATCCGGGCATCGGTGAGCCGGCCGGCCGACAACAGTGTGTTGGCTTTGGCTATCGCCATCCGATGTGTGGTGAACCAGTCGAGCCAGGGGGGCTGGCCGTCGGCTCCACGCAAGGACTGCTCGGCGTGTGCGATGAGTGTGGCGGCGTGTCCGTGGTCGCCGGCGCGCGAAGCTATGTCGGCCTCGATGGTGTCCAGCCATGCTTGCAGTCGCTGCGGGTTTCCGCCGCGCCGTGAGAAGGATCGGGCGGATCTGATGAGTTCTCGTGCTTGGGGCAGGTCGCCGCCGTCGTCGTCGCGCGTGGTCGCCAGCGCGAGGTGACCGAGGGCGGCCGCGCCCAGCGACTCGTCTTCGGTCAGGCGGGCGCATTCGAGCGCTTCGGTGAAGCAGGCACGAGAGTCGCCGGGTCGATGTACGTCGAAGAGCAGTACGCGGCCGGCGAGCATCCAGGCCAGGGCAACTGGGGTTGCCAGCTCAGTGGTGTCGGTGCCGGTGGCCGCAAGCAGCGACGCCCCGAGTTCTGCGTGTCGAAAGATGGGCTGCTGCAGCATCTTTGCTGGGACGTGCCAGTACATGTCGCTGTAGAGGGTCGTCATCTGCGCGTACCTGGCGGTGGCCTGAGCGGATCCCATCTCGTGGAAGTGCGGCGGGGGAGTGGGGCTTTCGGGGGCTGGGGGAAGGATCGGGCGAGAGGGTCGACCACCGCGTTCTGCTGCGGACAGTGCCGTGCGCTCCGAGCGGGGCGTGAAGCCCAGATCTGTGATGGGCAGTCCGAACAGCGCCTCGAGCGCGTCGATGTGCGGCCGGTGAGGCCAGCCTGGATTGTCAGACTCCCACCGCCGGACGGTGCGCGTAGTGACCGAGAGCGGGACGAGGCCGAGTTCGGCGGCCTTCGCGGTTAGAGCGCCGACGAAGTCCGCTTGTGAGGTGAGGCCGCGTTCGCGACGGGCGGCGCGTAGCCGGACATTTCCGCCGGGCGGTGCGGTCATGGCCAACATCATACGTCCTGGTCAGCGGCGGACATAGCCCGGCGAGAGGACATAACTCCGGCACGGATAGTCGTTTTTGTCCGCTTATCGCGGCGCGCTGGTGGTGGTCTCCTACCGATTTGGGTGGACGGCACACGAAATGACTCCGTTCAGCTGTTGACGGCGTCTCTATTCGGGGTTTACAGTCAGTCCCATACGGAGACGCCGAGCGATCCCATTCGGAGTCACCAACAACGGAATCGAAGGAGGCGGCCCCACACGCGAACCTCAGAGCGAGCCGGCGAATGGCCACAGACACGCACCCGCGGGTGGTGAAGGGAAGGTCCGGCGCGCGGCCCAGAAATGCGACAGCCCTCGGTGACCGGGGGGTCGTCACCGAGGGCTAGTCCTTGCTATCGCCGATCGAGCCACGAACTGGATCGGCATCCACCCGAAGGGGGAGATCGCTTTGAACGACGTCCAAGAGTTTACCGCAGCACCAGTCACCATCACAGCCACGACACTGCCGCCGCACGACCTCGTGATGGGTGTGGCCAACGTCCTTGACGGTGCACGCACCATTGCGCTGCGCAAATGGGACAAAGACCGCTGCGACCTGTACCACGTGGCCGAGCGTGCCTGGCGCGCACAGGCAATGGTTGTGCCTCTCGCTGCCGTCACGGCGCAACTGCGCCGCGTCGTCCCTGACGGCAAGCTGCTCAGCTATCAGGATCAGGAAGGGCGCACCCGCGCCGACGTCGCGGCCAAGTTCACCGAAGCACGCGAAGCGCTCCTCGCCGGCAACACCTTCCTCGCGCGACAGACCAGCGACATGGAGGCCCCTCACCGCGAAGACTCCACTCGCGCCGAAGCGCCACTCATCGTCGGCGACAACGAGGACGAGCCCCCCACCACCGCAGTCACCAACATTTCCCTAGCCCATCTCCTGGGCTTAGACCTCTCCGACGACCAGTGGCAGCGCAAGAGCTTGTGCGCCCAAACCGACCCGGAGGCCTTCTTCCCCGAAAAGGGCGGATCAACCCGCGACGCAAAGCGCATCTGCCAGCGCTGCCCCGTCATCGGAGATTGCCTCAACGCCGCGCTCGCCAACGACGAACGGTTCGGTATCTGGGGAGGCCTGAGCGAGCGCGAGCGTCGGCGCCTCAAGCGCAATCTCGAGGCCGCCGCTAATGGCGCCGACCCTACCGACGTGGACGCCGACGACTTCGACGAGGACCTCTCCGAGCTCGACGAGGACGGTCTCGACGTCGATGACAACGATGATCTCGACGACGTCGATGACGATGCCCTGAGTCTGGACGACTTCGACCTCGACTCGGTGGACGACTTCGACGACATCAGGAAAGCCGGATGACCGCGGCGGGGCGACCCCCAGTCGGACCGGCGACACGCACACCATCGGCTGCCCGCCAGGCCAACGCCGTATCGGCGGCCGGCAGCCACGTGGGGAAGAAACACGCTTTCGCGCACCGGGTGAGGGGTTCGGTGAGCGGAGGGTCCCGGTGGCGGGGCCGGCACGCGATCGGCGCGGACCCGCGCCGCACCGCCGGTGATCACCATCGCGACGGGCATCAGGCCGTCACGTCACCGGACCGGGGGACGGCGACGAGGGGGCGGCGGTTCTGATGTCTCGTCACAGCTATCCCGGCTCGGGGCGGACGTGGCGTAACGCAGAGTCCCTTGGTGCCGCCAACGAACACCGGCGGCGAGACGCCGCGTCGCGACAATCAGCGCGCGCCCGGGCCGCCCTGGAAGTCCTCACCTCGGTCAACCTCTCCAGGTCGCCGGTCTGGCGACGACGCTGGTTGGAGGTACTGCAGCGGCGCGCCGCAGATGACCAGTCATCTTTGGCCGATCTAGCCGCGAAGATGTCTCCACCGATGACTAAGAGCGCATTCAGTTGCCAGCTCGACCGAGCCTGTCTGTTCGCGGAAGAGCTTGCCGCAGCGGCGAATCGAGCACCGAACGGCAGTTCGTCGACGACGCCGATCGCTGTCCACCCATCCGCTCACGATTCACTGGAAGCCGCCGCAGCGCCAGTTGGTGCGTCGGGCGCCGCGGCCTTGCCAGTCGGAGGCCACCGATGACTACATCGCGATCGAGCGAGTTTCCGCCGTCCACGTCATGCCGGTACGAGCCACACACCGCGGAGGGGCAGCAGATGGCATCTCCTGAGATCTCCGATGCGGTTGGTGACAGGAAATTCGCCATGGCCACCTTCGTGCCGCGGCCGCCTGCCCGATGCTCCATCTGTCGGCATCCAGCCCCCGCTGGGGTTGACACGTGCACGACCTGCCTGGCCGACTACGGCCTACCTCTACCAGGGGTGGCGTAGCGCATGACCGTCTACGTCGACAACATGCGGCTATCGGCACAGGTGGGCACGATCACCGGCAGGTGGTCACACCTGATGGCCGACTCCGACGATGAACTCAATGAGTTCGCCGCTAAGCTCGGCCTCAAGAAGGCCTGGGCGCAGCATCCCGGGACGGCCCTTTCGCACTACGACGTGACCGACTCCAAGCGGCGGCAGGCGATCGCCCTAGGAGCGGTCCCCATCGACTACGGCGGGGACATATCGATAGCCCTCATCCGCCGTAAGGTCACGGATTCACTTGTTCCGCAGCAGCTTTCGTTGACGTTGGAGGCGGACGAAGTTGCCGAGGGGTCGACCTCGGAGGGGCGAACATGACCTCGATATTGGAGCGCGCGCCCGCGGCTCACCCTTTCGTCAGTCAAGCCGTGCGTGTCGGTGAACAATGCGTTGACCTCACGGCGCAACGCACGACCTGCCCCGATTTGGTCATCACCCCGCGCATCGACGCGTCTGAGTTGGGTTCACTGCGCCTTGTCGACGGACTGGCCCTGGTTCATCGCTGCACCGGGACGATGATTGCGGCGGGACGGGCTGAGGTCCTTCACGACCTTGCTGAGCGCCTCAGCACCGTCGATTGGGACTCCGTTGGTGGCGACGTTGTCGACCACGCGCGTCGGCTCTTTTCAGACCTGACACCTGCGCAGGGAGTTCCGTCGGAGCTGGTGGGCGTGGTCTTCTGCGATATGGCCCTGATCGAGTATCGGTCACCTGCACAGGCAGAACTACCCGGATCAGTCCCCGCCGGCGCCATGCGGTCCGACCGCACTCAGCTGCATCCCCACGCCCACACCTCAACGCGCACAGGACCGGGCGCTCCCGCGGCGACGCCGGGACACCTGCCGAACGGTGACGATGACTACGCTCACGCCTCCTCATGGAGGCGTCAGTGAGGACCGACGCTGCACGGATGAGCCGGCGCAGGCCGGGGCCTGGCGCCCTAGCCACGCCAGCATCGCAAGGTGGAGCGCTTGTTCGAGGCACCGTCACCTCGCCCGCGGACCAGGACGGGCAAGTGCAAGCGGTGCCCCTGCAGCGGGCCCGCCGGCAGGTCTGGCCCATGCGCGGAGCGTCGTCCTGGCACAAGAGGGGTCCTCAGCGGCGGGTAGTGCGTTGCTGGGATCCCCGGCAGCCACTGCTTGGTTGGGTGCTGTCGGCGCAGAGTCGCCCCCACTACCGCGCCGCAGCGGTTCATCGTCGATGTGCGCTGATTGCGCGAGGCCTGGGCTACGGCGGAGTCGACATAGGCTTCATCAGCCCGCCGACGGAACCTGCTGGCGGTGAACCAAGCGCCAGTGCTGGCCCACTGGACCCGACCGCGCTCCGATCACTGGCTCACGATCGTGATCTGGTGGTTCTGGCGTGGGGGAACGCCATTGATGTCCACTGCGGCGCAGCTGCGGCCCGTCTTCTTCAGCAGGAGTTGGCCCGCCACTGCGGCTCGTTGGCGGTATTGGGGTGGACGACGGACGGCCGGCCCCTGGACGTGGACGGCGCGCGCCGGGCCCCGACGCTGAGCTGTTTGTGTTGTGCGCCAAGTGGCTCCTATGACCATGACGCCCGGTTCGACCGGTTGGTGATGGGGGAGGTGTCGTGACTCTCGATGGCTTGGTGTCGGCATCTGAATTCGCGTCGGTAACCGATATCGCCCGGCATCGGCCGCCGCCCCGTCGGCGCGGGGCCAGTCGCGATGTGTCCGCTGACGGACTGGCGGTGATGGCCGCACTGCGCGATCACGAGTTGGTCGGTGAGGCGAAGTTGCTCGTCGTCTGTTGGATCACCACACACGCGGATCGGGTGAGCGTCGGTGACGATATGGAGCCTCCAACGATTTTGGACGCGGCGCGAATGGCCACGGGGCTACGGGGGACGGCGGCGTTGCGCTGGGTGGCCTCCGTGGTGGCAGTGGAGGCTAAGCGCTCCGACCCGGCGCTTGCGCGCTACATCGACGTCGACTGGCCGCGGTTGTGCCAGTGGGCAGCGGGATACCTCGCCGAGGCTCACTGGGGCCCTGAGCAGCCTGTTGGCGCGCTCCATCGTGTCGTTCCACAAGTTTCCCGCGGTGACATGTTGCGATGAACCAGTGGCGCGCGTACGCGCGCATCCACGGGAGTGTCATTCGCGGCGGCAATGAGGAGGTGCAGCTACTACATCGCGCGACACTGCGCGCCCTGGGAACGGGGCGCTGCTGAGTCGACCTCATAACTAAATCAGTAGGGGCACATACGGCAGTCCCCCCGTAGGGGGAGTTGGACGCTTTAAGCATGCCACCGGAGCGGTAACTCCGGGCCGTTTGAGAGCGAAGCGTCAACTTCGATCTCGTGCCCCTCGCGAAGCGAAGGGACTTTCACCGTGTCAGGTGGGTTCCAGGGTAGAACACGCCCTGATAGCAGTGCAAGCACTACAAGCACATTCCTTCGACGCATTAGCCAGAACCGCGCCCATGGCGTCGGTTCGAGGTGGGTGTCGTCGCAAAACGTCGCGCTGATCGACGTCGGTCACAGGTGTCTGCGCCGGACGGCGGCAGGATCACTTACCTCGCATCGAGTCGCTCACGCGCGTCGTGAGCGGGGCCAGGCCGCGCCAGCAGATTGTCCGCCGGTCGGCAAGCCCTGCCGCAGTGGCGTGCACTTTGCCGCCCGCGCACTGGCCTCCGCGGCGATCGATGTACGGCCGTGGACCTCGCTGAGGCGGGGTGCGGTGCGATGACCCGCCTGACGACTACCTTGCCGTCGTCGCGTCGACGCCGCACTGCCACCGTCAGTCCGCGCCCGCGCGTGGAATTCTCCGACGCCGCAGCCGTAAGGGAACGCGTCGAAGGCAGCGCAGCCGAACTCCGTCTGCGTGGCGCACGCCGACATGCCCTGACAGCCGTGCTCAAGCTGCTCTGCGGCTACAGCAGGCTTACCGACGACCGTGTGGGACTGTCGCAGATCGTCGACTTGATCGCCGCGGCCGGGTGGCGTCGTTACGACGTCAAGACCGTCGGGCGGGCACTGGCGTCCCTGGCGGCCGACGAGTTGATCCTCTATCGGCCCGCACAGGGCCGCGGGAAGCACGCCTTGGTCGCCATCCATACCCGGTTCACCGAAGGGATCGAGGTCCTTCAGCGGGACCGCTCCGGGCGCGTAATCGTCGACTACAGCAGCCGTTCCAAGACCGATTCCGTCACCTTTTCCGAGCCGCTTCCTTATATAGACCAAAAGAATTACCTCCCTACCCTCCGAAACGACAGGCGCCGCGAGACTTCTCGACCGATTGGGGTGAGGGTTCCCCGAGGCGAACTCAAAACCGTCATGGACGGACTGCCCGAACCGATGGCTCAGCTGCCCAGGCACCTGCGGTGGAAGCTCGGAAGTGAGATCCTGCAACGACTCAAGCGGGGTTGGCGCGCTGACCAGATCCTCGAGGTCCTCAACGCTGAAATGCCTGCTCAAGTGCAACGCCCGTACAAGCTCGCCATCTGGCGTCTGCAGCAAAATGTCGTGGGTGCGGGTCCTCGGCTGCGCCCACTGCAAGCCGCGTGGGACGCCCGCGCTGCAGCCGCGGCGCGCGCTGAAGCAGAGGACACCAAAGACCGCCGCTTCGCCGCTCTGGCGGCGATGACCAGCCCAGAGCTGCGCGCACAGGTGCTTCTCGCCGACGAGGCGAAGTTCGGGCGGCGGTCACAGGACCCGATGGCTGCTTTGGGGGTGGCCGCCCGCCTGGTGACTTTCATGTTCCCGGAAATGCCGCTGGCGGAGGCGTTGGCGCGCTGGGCAAGCGATGTCCTTGCCGGCTACGAGCCGCAACCTGTTGCAGCCGAACCTGTTTCGGCAGTGCCGTCGTTGAGTGAGGAACTCCAGATGGACCTGGCGATCACTGGTGGTTGCAACTGCGTGGTGTGCGGATCCGACCACGGCACCTACCGCCCGGAGCTGCCGTTGAAGGCCATGGCAACGGTGTGTGACCAGTGCTGGCCCGACATCGCTGCCGATCTCGCTGGCGGTGGCGACGAGGACGAATTCGAGGAGGCGATCTCGGCATGACCGATCTTGACGACGCACCGACACGCACACGTCGCCGCCGGCAGGTGGAGCCTTATGCCGACCTCGACAACGACCGGCAGCCGCCGCAGGATCTGGCCGCTGAGCAGTCCGTGTTGGGCGGGATGATGCTCAGCAAGGACGCCATCGCCGACGTGCTCGAAAGGTTGCGGCCCAAGGACTTCTACCGGCCCAACCATCAGCAGATCTATGACGCGATCCTGGATCTATTCGGGCAGGGCGAGCCCGCAGACGCAGTGACTGTCGCCGCCGAACTCGACCGGCGCGGGGTGCTGCGGCGTATCGGTGGGGCGCCGTACCTGCACACCCTGATCGCTACGGTGCCCACAGCCGCCAACGCGGGCTACTACGCCGGGATCGTCGCCGAGAAGGCCGTGTTGCGGCGCCTGGTGGAGGCCGGCACCCGCGTCGTGCAGTACGGCTACGCCGGCGCCGAGGGAGCCGACATCGCCGAGGTCGTCGACCGTGCCCAGGCCGAGATCTACGACGTCACCGAGGACCGCGGCAGCGAGGACATGGTGGCGCTGGAGGACCTGCTGCAGCCGACCATGGACGAGATCGATGCCATCCAAGCAGGCGGTGGCCAAGGCCAAGGTATCCCGACCGGGTTCGCCGAGCTCGACGAGGTGACCACTGGCCTGCACGGGGGCCAGATGGTCATCGTCGCGGGCCGGCCAGGTCAAGGAAAGTCCACGCTGGCATTGGATTTCATGCGGTCGTGCTCGATCAAACACAGACGGGGTAGCGTGATCTTCAGCCTGGAGATGAGCAAGTCGGAGATCGTGATGCGGCTGCTGTCAGCGGAGGCGCGCATCAAGCTGGCCGACATGCGCGCCGGCCGGATGAGTGATGACGACTGGACACAGATGGCCCGGCGGATGGGCGAGATCGGCGACGCCCCGCTCTACATCGACGATTCGCCGAACCTGACCATGATGGAAATCCGCGCCAAAGCGCGCCGCCTGAAACAGAAGTCGGATGTGCAGCTGATCGTCGTCGACTACCTACAGCTGATGACGTCGGGCAAGAAGGTGGAGTCCCGGCAAACGGAAGTAGCGGAGTTCTCGCGCAGCCTGAAGCTGTTGGCCAAGGAACTCGACGTCCCGGTGGTCGCGGTCTGTCAGCTCAACCGCGGTCCGGAACAACGCGTCGACAAGGTTCCGCAACTCTCTGACCTACGCGAGACCGGTCAGCTGGAACAAGACGCGGATCTGGTGATTCTCATCAACCGGCCCGACGGGTACGACCGAGACAGTCCGCGCGCCGGTGAGGCTGACCTCATCTTGGCCAAGCACCGCAACGGCCCGATTAAGACGTGCACCGTCGCGTCGACTCTTCACATGTCCTCGTTCCGCGACCTTGCGCGCGGCTATTCATGAATGATGCTTTGTCTGACAACCGATTTCATTTTCTCACGATCGACTGCGTCTGAGGCGTGAAAATCGCGAGAGGCCAGGTGGCCACGGCGCGTTGACGCCGGCGCTGTAGGAAATGAAGCCGTTCGTGAGACAAACGCCGATGCAGCGGCCGTGAGACAAACTGAATCGTCGCAGTTCGGGCGGGCGGCCAGATGCAGCCGACCGTGAGAACCTACAAACGACGACGATGTGGAGGCTCATTTCACGTGGCCAAATCTCAACCGAGATGGCCACTGTCTGGCCAACTGGTAGTCGCCACGGGCAACGCCGGATAACTCGCTTGGTTGACCACGCGGGCTGAGAACCTGCAAGAGATGAAATATTCAGTCGGACAGTTGACGTCCCGTCGCACGCGAGGCTGGCGGTGTGATCGTCGAGTCCAAAAACTAGAAACTAGAAACTAGTATCCCGGCTGCAGCGTGTAGGTTCTGATGAGAGTCCTGCGGCCTCACATTCCGGGGCGCGGGCGAGGAGATCTCTGGGGGCTGTCCGGTGGGGAGCTATCACTGCGTCTGCATGTTGACGGGAATGAGTCTTCGCCCGTCTGATGCCGTCGCGGTGCTGTTGCGCCAGTGCCGCGACAGGTCCTATGCGCCGATCGCGTTACCGGTTTTCGGAACCTTTGATCAGATGGGCGGAGTGGACTGCATCGTCGAGGACGCCAACGCAGCGTTGATCGTCGAATTATCTGTGGCGCAGCTGAACACGGGACGCCTCATCGCGAACAACTACTTCGTCGACGACCCGATCTGGCCGGAACCCGGGAGGCATTCCTCGGCGATCGATGCGTTGATCGCGCTCGTAGAACGCAACACCACGATGTGGCGCTTCTGGGGTGAGCACGGCGATCCCGCTGCGCAACCGGTGGTGCCGCCCGCGCCGTCGGTGTCGATCGATGCAGATCCCGTGGTGTTCGCCTTGCTGGCTCGGTCGACATGGGACGCGATCGTCGGGTCGGCCGGTGCACCGAACGGGTCCACTGAAGCGGTGGTGGACCATGCCTTGAGCGGTGACGTCGTCGCGCATCAGATCTATGACGCACACCTCGACGCGGTCGGGTCGGCTGTCCGGGATTTCGCGGCCGTGAACGACTTCATGGCTGCGCACAACCGGTCGTGGACTCCACCCGGGGCCGGTCAGTACAGCGGTGACTACGACCAGCACTACACCGAGGAAATGGTGGCTTACCTGAATCGCGCACGCGCCGACTGGCGAGGCAACCCCGCCATTCAGGCGGCGATCGATCGCCAGGCAGAGCCGACCATGGAGTTGATCGGGGAGTGGGAGCGCGACGAACGCGCAGCGCTCAAACGAGCAGATCCCGATTCGAACTGATCTGCGCGTCGTTTCCCGCGCGTGTGCCCCTGCGTCAATGCACCGCTTGCATTGCAAGTGTGTATAGCATCGCGTGCTCGTTGTCGACGGCGGAGCTTAGACCTCGTCGTTGAGTGCACGCGCGTAGATTTCTCGAGCCGCCTCTACGGCGGTCGCAACGGAGCTCGCGTGATGAAACTGTGTTCCTCCTGCCGCGCGCCGAATCGCCGAAGCATGTTGTGGCGCTGGGAAGTACGTGGTCCTGTGACCGTCGTGCTCGGGGGTTCCGGTGAACTCCCAGACGTATCGGTGCGGTTCGGGGTTGGGGAAGTCGTCGGGGATGTCCAAGGGCCTGGCGTGAACCCAGACACCTTCGGCGATCTGCACTGGATCATGTTCTGTTGCACGCATGTGTGGCCCTTCCCCTGGCGTTAACGGTCGTATCGAGCCCGCTGAGCGCAGCCGGCCAACGTTGACGTAACGGTGAACGTCGACCTGGTGAGGCTAGGTCGCCGCGAGTGGGGCAGCGGTAGGCGCAACTCGTGTCGTCAAACTTTTGATTCCACGGGGGAGAAGGCCGGCCCAGCGCCCAGGGTGCTGTTGCGGTCTGCGAAGCGCGTCGCCGATTAGGCGCCGATGGAATAGCGAAGTATGGGGCGCTCGGCGGGGTTGGTGCTCTGTGCCTGATCGAGGAGTTCTTGCACCGCGCCGGCGAGAAGGGACGCCTCATACTCGCGGTTGCCGCTGGCTGATTGGAAGTTCCTCAGCTCGCGGCGAACATCGACGAGTGTCTCATCGTCTATGTGGGCCATCGTGCCAATCCCTTCACCCGCCGGTCAGTGGCTCGCCAACTCGCAGGCGAGAGCAGGACGCGCTCTCGCGGGTCTGGCGGCATCGTGTCGTCGAGGGTATCGACGCGTCTAGGACGTGTCCACCGATGCAGCGCGTGTTCGTCGACGTCCGTGGTGGTCATCGCTCGGTCAGGGCGCTCGCATCGTTCGGGGTGAAAAACTGGTTGATGATGTCGCGGTAGTTCTCCAGGATGTCGGCGAAACTGTCGGCGGAATCCCGATAACGTTGAGCCGCGCCGGCATGGCGCTCGATGATGCCCCGATAGTCCTCGATGATGGCGCGGTAGTCCTCGGAGATGACGTTGATTTCGTTGCTGGCGTCCCGATATTGACTCAGCGCGGTCAGCAGCATCGCTTGGCTCGCCAGGATCAGTCGATTGGATTCGACTGCTTGAGCGGCGTGCGCCTTGGCGGCCGCGACCTCTGCCCGCAGCTCGTTGATCTCCGATGACGCGGAGGCATTGTCCGGCGGTGATGCCTCCGAGGGGCGGCGAATCGGCGCGGAGAGCTGATCGGAGTAGACATACCAACGTGCCCGCTGCTGAGCGGAGGATTCGTAACCGCCTTCGAGTTCACCGTCACGGACCATCCGCTGAACGGTCCGCGGGTCCCGGCGTAGAAGGCGCGCCGCCTGGCGCAGAGATACGGTCGGGCGTCCCGGCCGCGGTGGCCGCTGGATGTTCGTCAACGGTCCACCTCCGCCCCTAGTAGCTCTCGACTGAACCCCAGTGCACCACCCTAGCGAACCTGCGGGTCGCAATACAGTGTGAACTGCGTTGATGGTGCAAAATGTAGCACGCGCGTACGCGCGACACGCCTGGCTCAAAGGCGCGCGTTGCACTTCCCCGCAAGTATGATGGTGACACTGCTTCAAAACGCCGCATCGCCGCACGTAGATACCTACAAATACTAGCCTGGAGGATCGCCATGAACGCCGTGATGGAGAAGACGATCGATCAGCCCGTCGCCGGCACTCCAAAGCGGAAGGGGCGCAGCGGTTCGGCCAAGCGGCAGCGCACCGAGCAGGTCAAGCTGAATCTGTTGCCCGCGGAGCGGGCGGCGCTCGAACGCGCGGCCGCCGACGCAGGGCTCGAGGGTGCCGGCAAGCTTCAGGCGTTCATCCTCAAGAGGCTCGCCGGCGATCTCGCCGCCGCCGTCTGACTGAATCCCGGTGGCGGGTGGTCAGCACCTTCCCGCCACGGTGGACGGTAGGAAGTCGGTGCGACACGCACCGCAACGCACCCGTCTGGGGAATGTAACCGTCACTCTTTACTTCCGAGGCGCCCGGGTACGGCGCCACGTTGTCGCCGGAGCTGCCGGCGGTCCGGAGGGGGCGAGCGGGTGGTTGACAGAGGTGTTGAATCGGACCGTCGCCAGGGGTGGGAACGTGCACCCACACCACCGTGTGTTTGCGGGGAGGTGGCGGCGCCCGTGGTCGACCAACGCTACGTCGTCGGTATCGACATGCACGGCGATCGCGCCGCTATCGAGCTTGCCTTGACCCTGGCTCAGTCCTTGGCGTACGACACCGGAGATCACTCCCGGGCAATCGCTCTTGCGCGCATGAGCATCCACCAGGAGCTTGCACGGGTGTCCGTCAACTTCCTCGCCGGGCCCGCACCCACACGAATGCACGCGGTCGAGAGTTTGCGAACCAACCTCGGACAGGCCGCACTCGACCTTGACAGCCGACGCTGGAGTGAACAAGCCCAGCTGCTGCGCACTCTCTCCGCCGCCGCAACATAGAGCCGGGGAGCAGAAATAGAGGCTGCTCAATGGAGTCGGTCACGACTTTCATGCCGCCAGCTAGTTAATCTCGGCCAACTCAAGCGGATCAATGCTGCGCATCGCAACTGGGCGCCTGGCGAAACAGCCTGCGAGGTAGGGAGAGTCAATGGCCAACCGGTACAACTACGTGCACACCGATGCAAAGGGTGCGCTCTATCAGGGTCTGCCCGCAGTTGAAGCGCGCACGGAGTGGGGAACGACGGAGATCGAAGAGAGCCACGCACTGGGCCTGTTCAACGCCGGCGGCGACGGACTGATCATCGACGGAAAGCCGGAAGACCTGCTCCAGTTCGTGGATCTCCTCCACGCCCACGCGCACACAGTGTTCGACAGGGCCAGCCATTAGCCGAGCTGCAGGATCTTCGTGGCGACCTCGTAACTCTGGACATGGCCCCCCGCGTCGCTGCATGCGGGAGTCCTCGGCAATGCAAGCCTGACGCCTTACGCAGCACGACCCGCCAGTGCGTCTCTTGCAGAACGGGTTTAGCCCGATCAGTGACGGTCGGCGTCATCGCGACAGGGAAAAGAAACGACAACGAGGAGCGGGTATGAAGCCGTTGGAACGGGTTGTGGTCCAACTCTCGCCGGGCAATTTCATCATTGGTCACTACCTCAGCGACAACAGCCAGGGCGATCCGCTGATTTCCTATCATGACCACCCGGCCGGAGAAACCTGGGGTCGACACGCGACCTACGAGGTCACCGCCAGCGGTGAGACGTGCACGTGTGATTCGGCGCGCGCCCGAGGTTAGGTGACGGTGACGGGACGACTGATTGGCGCACGTCGCTCAGATCAACACCAGGGCGAGTCGGCTGGCGGTTCATCGACACGCTCGAGAACCTCGGCGACCTCGTCGAAACCAACCACATGGTCCTCAGAGCTTCCAACCCACACGAAGTGCCCATGGTCGTCGTCCCAGCGGGCGAACCTGTGAGTCCGCGGATGGCGCAGCAAGATCGAATACCATTGACCATCAACCAACTTGGCGCGGTCGTCTACTGACAGGCCGTTCCGATTCTCCGTCACGATGTGATTGTGATCCCCCGGAGGGGCAGCGGACGGTTTCGGCGCGACTGAGCGTCATCAATTAGTTGATCTCCGCCCCGGACGCCGAATCGGGGGAGACATCGCGTAGTTGTCCCAGACGGCGTCCGTAGATGCGGACGTGATAGCCCCCGCGCTGCGTCAATGCCGGACTCTCTGACGCCGCGGCCGCGGCGCGCTCGGCTTTCAGGCGGGGTTCACCCATGGCTTGCAGCACTGCTACCGCGAACGCCTCTGCGGCCAGTCGCGACGGAAGGAAGCACTCCCCGAAGCCATGTCGTGATCGGGCTTTGCGGAACTCCACGACATAGACCTCGCGGTTGGCCAGCTGCATAGCCGCGCCGACGATGTCGGTCAGTGAGGTGGCCACCTGCTGGAGGAACTGGAGTGTGGGCAACGGCTCGGCCGAGACCAGGAAGTGTCCGCCGGCGCGGCCGACGCGAGCGGTGACCATCCCCTCCTGGATCAACGGTGCATAGGCGTCCCGGGCTGGCTTCGGCCCGGCGTCGACGCTGAAGAATTCGTCGTTGAGTTGTTCGATACTTGGTAGCCGGTCGCCAACTGCATACTGGCCCAGGGCGATACGTTGCCGGAGAACGTCGGTAACCTGCTGCGCGTTGTACTTCCCTCCGGCCATGTGGGGAATGCTACGAGTGCGCCGTCACCCCGGGGTGAGCGACGCGAACTTGTCACGTCGAGATGCCCGGCCAGGGTGTGCGTCGCAGCCGAGCCACTGCGGTGGAGACACCGCAGTGCGGGGTTTCGAGGATAGAGCACCAAATCGCAGGTCGGTTACCTGCTAAACCCACGGCCTGCCAGAAATGTGCGCGACACCGGAGCACGTCCCCGCCGAGGCGTCCTGCGGCGGTGAGAATCCCGACGATGACGCACCAGCCCGGGCATCGACGGGCGGTGAATACACCCCTGGGGAGTAATCATGAGCAGTGCCTACGCGTGGCGAATCGACGAAGACCACCTGGACTCGGCGCCGCCGAACGCTGTCGGCGTCGCGGGACCACGTGACGCCCGCCTGGACGATCAGGGAAATCCGACGGGCTACGCCCACCGCCACCAGTTCCGGATGTATGACGACGACAACATCCTGTACGTCACCGGAACCCTGTTCTGGGACGGAGAGAGTGAACCTGAGGAAGAGTTCGCGTACGCACCGTTGCGGGACTACGGGACACCAGGCCTGGGATGCGTGCTCGTCCGCTACACCGGCCAGCCGCACTGGGATTGTGGCTAGACAGAACCCTGCGCCGGGCCGGCGATCGGAGTTTACCTCGGAACCGCAAGGGATCCGCAGAATTCCCCCGACGGCGGACCCACGGACCGCGGCATCCGGTCCCAGATCCACCGAAAACAGTTCAACGCGATGACATCGCGACAACACCGATGAAGCAGCACCGCGACGGTATATGACCCACATTCGCGATTTGACAGCCAAGCTTCACCTCGATCAATCGGAGGAACTCATGAAAACCATTACGCGGCAAGCGAACCAGCTCAGCACCGGCGACGTCATCATCGACCCCGACGGCAACCGGCACGAAGTAACAGCGATCACCATCCACGGGCTGAGCGCAGCCTGGCTGACGTTCACCACCGACACCGGCTTAACCATCGACAAGACCCAAGACGCGGCACGCCTCGATACGTACGACGTCATCGCCGAGGAGTGACGGACCCGCGCTCATGAACGGCTACAAGAAATCCGGCCGGCAAAAGTGTCGGTCGCCCACCGTCGGCTCGCCACGCGTGAACATGACCCGCGAACCGCCTCCCAATCCGCGAGCGGCCACCGCAAAGGGGGAACACCATGTCCACTGACATCGCGACCATCGCAACGCAAGTCCCGTCGAGCGCCGCCCAACACGCCGTGGCCAAGATCATGGCCGCCTTGGGGTCCCAGAGTCGATGGAACTACGACACGCTCGACAGCATCGCCCAGGCCGTGCGACCGGTGATGAAGGACATGGAGGGTTTGGTGCCCAGCGTCTTCGATCAGAGCCCGGCCGCAGTCGAGTTCTGGGAAGCCGTCAACTCACGCTGAGTCGGTGACTGGCTACCGGCGCGCTGCCAAGGTGAACGACCACGCCTGCGCTACCTCGGGTAGTCGATCAGAGTGTTCCGGCTGAGATCAGAAAGTCCTTCCTGATTCGTGTCGTTCGGCGGGCTGGCGCGGCCATTGAGGTGTGGTGGCACCACACGCGACCACGGCACGCTCCCACCTACGCCAGTGGGGCCCGTCTGGTCCCGACGAATGGAAAGGAGGGGTTCGGCCATGGGGATGACGATTCGGGTCGACAACGCATACTCCGACGGACATGAGTCCCAGCAGACGATCACCGACGTTGATGAGTTCACCGGTGACCCGACCGACGAAGATGCCCTGCGTGATCACCTCTTCGAGTTCACCGGTGACGGTCACGGCGACACGCATCGGGTTGACGGGTTCCATGAGGTCACGATCCTGGCTGCTGCGAATGACGCCCTGGTCGGACGCACCGTGGAGTTCGGGTGAGGTGGTGGGCATCGTGGCTGATGAGGTCCGGCGATGACTGAGGTAGACCCGTTCGCGGGATGGGAGATGCGGTCGGTCGGTTGCTACTGGACCCGGCCGATCGGCGATGGGCGTAAGGCCACATTGTCGACGTGGAGCCGTGGTGGCGAGGGCGGTTACGCGCTGACCGTCGACCGCGTGGAGACGCAGTTCCCTGATCTCGACGGGGCATTGGCGGCGTACGACGAGCTCGCCGCCGCCGCGGCCGCCGCTCGGTGAGCGGCGCGATCACGTAGCCCCACCTGACCGTTACCGCGGGGCCTTGGATGACTCTCAGGTACCAGGGGGAAGTGGGAAGCGGCGCATCGCGTCGGCATAGTGCTCAAGCAGGAGTGGAGTCACCTCGTCGACCATGGGCGTCTTGGTCGCGGTGGCCTGCATGCGCATGGCGAAGTGCAAGCTGGCGGGAATGTCGAGGGTGAGCCGACTCTCGCGCGGTGCGGACGGTTGAGCAGGAGCAGCCTGATTGGCGCCACGCGCCCGCGCGGTCCTGCTCTTGTCGGGACGACTGTTTGCCATCGAACGAGCCTTTCCTGTCAGCGACGTTCCTCGAAGGAGGCCGTGGCGCTAACGTCATGCGAGTCATAAGGTTTGGCGCCGCGCTCGGGGCTGAGTGTAACCACAACGAAGCTGCCATACGGGTATGTGAGTATGTGAGCGTGTTGCTGCACGACTATACGGGCGCACGTGTGATGATCTGTATGTCAGTAGGGCTGTGGATACAGAAGGGATGGTGTCGTGGCCGAGCATCTGATCACCTCCGAAGGGCAGACGTACCGAGTGTCCGCCGACGGCCACGACGGGGCCGACATCGATGGCATCATCGAGTGGCTGTGCCAATTCCACGGCGAGCCGACGACGCTCAACGCGCTGTCCCGCCCGCAGGTGCTCAGCCGGATCGGCCGAAGCTCCATTCCTAGCGACTTCCCCGAGCCGGGTGTCGTCATCGGCGACGAAGGCCGGCAAAGCGGCGGCAGAACCCGGGGGTGGCTGCCACAAGCCGTACAGCTGTGGGAGGACGTTGCAAGTGCACAGCTAGCGGCGGCCGCGGAGTCGGAGCGGCCCGCCGATGTCGACTCGTCCCGTGGAACGGAATCCGCCGACGTCGACGACGCCACCTCTCAGGGGGGTCGCACCGACGATGATGGCGAGAACGTGAACTGGGAGCTCGGCCAGCGCCAATGGTCAGACACCCCCGCCAGTGGCGACCGCATGGTGGTTATCTTGAGCAGTCGCGGCGCCCTCACCCCGTCCGGGCTCGCAATTAGCCGCGGACCGCTAAGCACCGCCGCCGACCTCGCCCGGTTCGTCTGGCATCGCTGGCCGAACAAACCCGAATCGCGCGGCGCGCGCGGAGCCGCGGCGCACCCGCAGATCTGGATCACGGCTCCTGCATTGCAGGCGGCGGGAATGACGCCACCGAAGAAGCCCATCGAGCGGTCCGAGGACCTGTCAGCCACCATCGCAGCGCTGTTCGACTGCGAAATCACCAGCGCGAGAGCCGGATGGTTCACCGCCGCGTTCCGGTCGCCCAAGGGTGACGGCGAGAGCCGCCGGGTCCATCTCGTCTTACTGCCGTTCCTGTGGCTCGACCCCTCCCCGCAACGCCCCAAGGACGAAGGCCTGGCCGGAACACGGGGCACCGAGACCGAATTGCCTGACGATGAGGACCAGGCCGTCGAAACGCTCGGGCGCCGCATCGCGTGGCTGACCAGCATTTCCGACGGAGTCCTCCCGGCAGCGCGGCCGGCCTCGATCGGCGCCGCCCTGTTGGACTCGGTGCGCGCGCGGGCCCGCGCTCAAAAGCGCGTCGAAGCATGCCCCCTGCCAGACACGTTGCACGCCGAGACCCCGAGGCTCGATCCCAACCTCGAAGCCTGGAAGAACATGCCGCACAACGCCAAAGGCGATGCGGTCGACGTCGAAGTTGACCAACGAGCCGCCTATCTGGCCAGCGCCGGCCAAGTCGACCTCGGATACGGTGTCCCCGTCGAAATGAGCAAGGTAGATCCCGAAGTGTTCACTGAACGAAACCCGTTCGGCCTATGGCGCATCACGACCCCGCCGGCGGGAATGCTCGACGGGCTGACGCAGAAGCTGCCGCTGCCACACGAACACATGCACTGGACGGAATCGAGCACGTTCTGGGCCACGACGCTCGCAGTGAATCACCTGATGGAACCCGTCTCCGAGGGGGGTGCCGGTCTAGGACTCTCCGAACTGCAGTTCAGCCAGGCGTGGGTGTGGCCTCAGAAATCCCGGTTGCTGCGCGGCTGGGCCGACATCCTGCGCAGCAGACTGATGGAGGCCATCGCCGAGGGGCGTAAGGACCAAGAAGACCTGATCAAGAACATCTACAAATCGTTCATCGGGCGGATGGCGGGAAGTCAACATCCCGCTGGTCAGCGGCACTATCAGCAACCGGCGTGGGCGGCTACCATCCATGCCGACACCCGGCGCCGGGCCCTGCGCTACGCCGCATCGATCGCCACTGAGCAAGGCATTTACCCCATCGCCGCGCGCGACATCGACACCTTCGTCTACCGGCTGCCCCCCGAGGTCGACCCGTATGAGGTCCTGGAGGAGAAGTCCACCGACAACGGCAAGTACCGCGTCAAGGTCATCAACTCGGGTCAGGGCTGATGGAGCGATGGGGTGTTCCGGATAGGGCGGCCCAACCACCACGCAGGGCCGCGTCGAGTTCGCCGCGGCCCACCAACTTCACGGCGGCCCTGCCCTCCCCAGGTTTCAGTGCGGCGTTCCAAGCGCTCACCGGCCGCAAGTTGCGTGAACTGGGCGGCCGGTGGCTGCAGCGGCCTCAACGGGAGCGGCAAGCCGAAGCCGCACGCCGAGCCACCACCGAGATGGCCAACCGCATCGAAAGGCAGACAGGTCGGCGCCCCGCCGACTCCACCATCCGACGCAGCGCACGCACCAACCGAACGCCCCGCGGTTTGGACACCAGCGTCAGCAATCGACAGACCAGGATCGACGCCGCCGGCGGAGTCAAGGCGCTCTCCCAGCTGCTCGGCGTGAGCCAGTACGCGGTGAGGCGATGGCGAGACCAAGGCCGCCCACTAGTACCCGGAGCGCTGACCGTGGTCGCCGATGTTGAAGGAGTGCTGGTCGTCAACGGGGAGGAGTATCCGCGGACCATGTCGGTGACGATCGACATCTACCCGCCGGCGGCCGACGACGTCCGCATCGCCTACGCCCTGGGCGATCTCGACAGTATCGCCGAGTTGCTCGGCCCCGAAATCGCAGAACAAGTGGACTGGGCCGGCGAGGCCGATCGCGAGTTCACCGTCACCGAGATCACCGACATCACTTTGCACTGATACACGGATCGCCGGAATTTGAGCCTGGTTGGACGTGTCGGTCCCCGCTATCGAGCTGACGGCTCTAATAGCATCGGCACTCCTCATGAGACGCGTTCGGCCGGCCAGGCCGGTGGATGGGTGGGTGGGTGAGCCTGCGCGCAGCCGAGGGGACGACAGCGATCGGGGAGCAACGTGGCGATATGCGGATGGAACGGATGCACCGCACTCGGGGATGAGGACTACTTCGGCCGTTGCGAGGACCACGAATGGTCGCAGTGCCGAACCGAAGGGTGCACCGAAGACGCTGACGACGGTGAAGGTTTCGACGGATTCTGCGGGAACTGCGCCGATCGCGAAGAAAGAGCCAAGCGGTGGGGCTGACAGCGTGCACCCGCGAGGGGCTGACCCGAGCGATGGTGCGTCGTGATTGTTGCGATCAGCGCGGGATCAGTGTGAACGGCACGCTCGCGGCGGCATGCGCGCGACGAAGTTGCGCGGCAAACGCTTCCTTCGTCATGGGCGGTGACATTGCGCCGGACAACTCGGCCAGGGACGCCGACGTGTCCAACATGCGGGCGCGCAGAACGTCCAGGTAAATGCGATAGGAGGCCTCACCGAGGTTTGATGGCCTGCTCTGTTCAAGGGCCGCGTATGCCCGCCGCGCGTCGTTGGCTTGCGCCTGCGGGTCCCGCCGTTGATATTGCAGCGGGCCGCGCAAGGAATCCCATCGTTGCATTGGTCAATCCCATCACTCAGACCTTGGCAAGGTGCGAACGCCGGCATGATGCCACCATCGGTGCCCGTCCGGTCGGAACTGGCAGTCGTCGCGGCCAGATTCGTCCCCGCGAAGGAATCTAGGTCACCCTCCAGCGGAACTCGTCGGCCGCGAGCCGGGCGGTCCGGTCGCGCGCATTTCGGACATATCCGCGGCTACGGCAGTGCGGTCCTCAAAAACGTTGGCCGCCAACGTGTCGGAAACTCCCACCGCCGAAGCGGCTTCGTAGCATCTGGCCCGACGTCGAGAAAAAGGGGAGCGTAACGATGTCGGACGATCAAACACTCGAAGAGCTTGTGAAGCAGCGCGAAATGAGTTCCGTGATAGACCTGCCACAGCTCAACCGCGCCATCCATCGACAGGCGGTCCTCACCGTTCGATGGTGCATACTCTTCCATCGCCTAAACGGAGTGGTGGACGTCGACCCGGACAACGAGCCGCCCACCCACGCGATCAGCGTGGACGATCGAGGTCTTGACTATGCGCTGCGGTGGCTACCCCCAGAGCTGATCAGGGCAGAGGCGCCCCGAACTCGCCGGGTATACCTGGCCGATCTCGACAATTACCTTGCCGAGCACAGGAATTCGGACGTGTCACCGATGGGCGGGTGATCGCGATGGGCGCTTATCTGCAGGAGCGTGACTGGGAGCCCTACAACGACATCAGTGCCGAGCAGACCGCTCTCGCGACGGCTCTGCGCATTCCGCTGCTCGCCACCTCGCAGCCCCACTGGAGCTACATCACCGGTGTCGTCGTCGGCACCGGTGACTTTCCCGACAACGGCATTGTTCCCACGGACGCCGAGATCCGTGTGATCGCGGATCGACTGGATGAGTACTGCAGCCGCTGGTACCGCTCATCCTTCCGCGCAGCGTTGAAACGGCGCGGTCCGTTCGATATCGACGGTGCGGCCAACCTCGGCTACTTCCTCAAAAGGCCCAATGGAAGCTGGGTGTACCGCAAGCGAACGTGGGACCGCGGCCCCTATTGGGCCCCCAACGACGAACTGTTGTCGCTACACGAGGTCATCGGTCGGATGCGTCGCTGATCGTCGGGCCTGCGCCAGTGCGCAACCCCTGCTGCACGGCGAAAGCCGATGACCCGGACGTGTCGGTCTATGCCGACTTCGTGAATAGCGGGTAAGCGTGACCAGATGCGCCCTGTTGAGTGAAAGGAAATCCTGGTGTCTGGGACCTACGAGAGCATCTCTCCGCACGATTTCAAACTCGGCGACATCGTCTTCCACTACGGCATGCGACTTCGGATCGTGACCGAACCGAGGGAGACCAACCATCCGATCAACGAGCACAGCCCAACGATTTCCGCCCGAGCAGTGATCGAGAACTGGGAGGACGTGAAGGATCTCGTCGGTAACCTCGCCGAAATCGACGACAACGGCAATCGGATGTGGACGGTTCAGGGAAACGGTCTGGCCAGGTACTCGAGGGAGTTGCCGGCCTGAGCCGCGTACGTCAAACCACCTCGCCCCCGCTGGGCTGTTGAGATACGAAATGTCGGATGCCTGGTGATGCACGGTGCCCTCGACGAGGTCGCGGGATGCGGCGCCACGTCAGCAGTTCAGGTGGTCTCAGGAGCTGATCGTCAGCGGGATGCGTCGAAGCGCCGTGGCTGAAGGTCGCTTCGACCGGCTCGGCAAAAACAGGTCATCCAAACGTGTCGGTCGACGTCTGGTACGGCGATCGCGATGACCATGACCGCATGCAACCCGACGACGCGACCTGGCCAATCCCCGCGGGGCTCTCCGCGCTCGGTGTCCGAGCTGCCGAGGTCATTCGCAGCTTCCTGCAAACCAAGGGTATCCAGGATCACGGCGGAGGCGGCCGTTTCTACACGCCCGAAGAATGGGTCGGCAGAGGAGAACTGTACGGGCGGACCTCCCTGCTGCTGGTCACCCACGACGGCGGTAATCACGCCGGCGCATTCAATCTCGACTACGAGCAGTACGCGTTACACGACGAACTCGTGAAGACCCTCGAGGCTAACGGTTTGTGGATGGAGGCCTGCACGAACTGGTACACCGCCATCTACCCGCGCCCCTGACACACCCAGCTCACATGCGGGGCGTCAGTGGCCGATGAAGGCCACCGCCACGGCATCGCTGCAGTCGAGGTCTCGCACTACGAAAGGTTTCATCAGGACATGTCGCTCTATCGCTGCACGATCGCTCATGACGGGGCCAACCGCCAGATCATCGTCCATTGGGACGACAACGATCCCAACCGCCATATCGTCGCCCCCACTACCATCCCTGCGAGCGAAACAACTGAGGAACGTCTTGCTCATGAGTTGGGGCGCATGGGATTTCGCGTGGTATCGATCGATTCGGACAACGTCGGCCGCGGATGGGCCGTCGTGGCGCACGCCCGCTCCGACTGGCCCTTCTACAACCCGCTGACCGAAGGGTGGTTCGCCTATCTCGACGACGCGGCGATACGAGGCATTCGTGCCAGGTGGCCCGAAGCTGTCGTTCCCGGGGTGCGGTAGCGGTGGCCGAAAAGTTCGCCCGCGGAGATCTCGTCCAGCTGAGGCATGAGTACGAGGTCGGCGGCAATCCCAGCCTGTTCCGGATCCGGAGCGTCCACAACGGCGAAGCGGTACTCGGGCAGCTGGGAACCGACGACGACCACTATCACGGGGTCGACACCCTGGTAGCGCTCGATGACCCCGACCTCATCGAGCCGCACCCGGAGATCTTGGCCATGTATTCGCGACACGTACGTCAGAGCTGACCACCAAAGAGCTGGCCCATCGGACGGCACACTCGTATTTGCATTCGAATGTGAGACACTGGTTGGCGTGGAACGCTTCCTGTCAGTGACCGACATCGCCGACCTGATGCAGGTGTCGGTCAACACCATCAACGGACGCATCCGAGCCGGCACCTTCCCCGCTCCCGACGCCATGATCGGCTCGCGCTACCAGGGCTGGAAGGCGTCGACCATCGACAGCCTGTTGCCGCCGCACGCCCACCAGGCCCCTGACGGCGAACCTTATGAATTTGCGCATGGTGCCACGAGGTTGAGGCGTATTGCCGAGGAGGTGAGCGCGTACGCCTACGGGTGGCACAACCTGCCAGGAGAGTCGAGGCGAAGCGACCGTTTCGACGCCGAGAACCGGCTACACACACTGGCGACGAAACTCGACCGCTGGGCACGGTCGCTCACCGTTGCCGGGGCCTGGAGCGCTCGCCTCGTCGCCAGCCTGGTCGACGCCTCACCTGCCGGGGGGAACACGTCAATCAGCGCCCCCGCCAAGCTGGGCGGTCCCGCGGAGGGGGCTGACGACCGCGGAGGCACACACACGCTGGAGACGCTAGAAATGCCGGGGCTTGAAGTTGTCGCGGCCCTGCTGCCGCCCCCAGACCTCACCGTGGCCGCCGCTGCGGACGCCTATCGGCGACTAGCCGACGAACTTGAAGCCGTTTCCACTCGACTCTGCGAGGCTTGTCGCGACCAGCAGACGCGCGACAAGATCCGCACCGAATTACAGGGCATCGCGACGGTGCTGCGCACGCTGGCCGAATCCGCCATTGCCGCAGACGTAAGTTCCGCCGCCGGCCCGACGCTATAGAGCGAGAGCGGAAGTGGTTGCGTCGAGCCAGATCTGAGGCAGCACAGCTAGGCGCGGAATCGCAGGACGGTGTCGATGGGAATGCGGCGCGGATCGTCCTCACCGTTGACCAGTACGGTCAGCGACTCGCCGTCTGCTGCGAGGAGGGTGCCGACGATAGACGCGGCAGGATCGCTCGTCACGATCGACACAGGGCCCCATTCGCTACCGTCGCTGAGGATGTCTGTCGCTGTGGTGCTGACCGTGATGGCGAAGGTACCCAGCCAACCGTTCCCAGAGGACGTGAGGTCGATGTCGTAGTGGTCGTTGCGTGGGTAATTCGGCATGGCTGTCTCTTTCTCGGCTGGTGAAGCGTGGTCCGGTTGCTCGTTCGGGATCGAGGGCAGGAGCTTTCGCGTGGGGCCCGGGGCTCTACAGCCGCTCCTGCAGCCACGTCTGGAGGTCAAGTAGCCCCTCCGCCCCCTGAATGCGTACTTCGTCGCGGTTGTGAGGGTTCTTCACGACTGATGCAACGCCGCCTTGCGGTGTCCATTCGGCGAGGATCTGAGTCGAGAAGCGTTCGTACGCGACTACCTCGTTGCCATCTGGTCGTTGTCCACCGTGGAACTCTGAGCTGGGAGTGACTGTCCAACAGTTCTTTTCGGCGATTCCGTCGATTCGTTGGCGATCATCGTCAGTCATGAGGGTTTAGCCGCTCCTTCGGTGGGCGAGGCGATGGCCGCACGGTGGGGGATGGCCGTCGCTTGGCGACCGAGTATGTCGGGCAGCGCAACCTCTCCCTGCGTATCGACACGATCGGGAGGGGACTTTCTAAGACGGACACCGAGTGAGGACTGATCGCGGGAAGTGGACCTAATGCGGAACGGCGTCCGTCACGGCCGACTGCGGGGTGATTGATCACAGGCGCGCGGAGCTAGCGATGAGGTTGATATGCCGGTGAGACGCGGGTGCTGGGATGCAGGTAGGGCGGCCGAATGGCGTGGGAGCCAGCAGGCCCGGTGCGGGTGTGGTGGTCGGTGAGGCAGCGCTGTGGGGCCGGTCGGCCGAGGACGCCGGCTTCGTGTTCGTGGGCTGCCGACCAGTCGGTCACGTCGGGGGTTGAGGTGACTTCCCAGTGCGTCACGATGCCCTCTCCCACTCCGCGATGCTTGCCGATTGCTGTCAGGTCGGAGAGTAGGTCGCGGATCTGGTCGGCGTCCCCGACGGCCCGCCAGGTCAGGGAGGTGGCGGGAGTGGCCATGACGGGTACTACTCGGCGTTGGTATCGGCCGATGCTGTCGTGAACGACGCCGCGGCCGATGACCGGGCTGAGGTGTTGTAGGCGAGTTCGGTCGGTGCGGGAGAAGCGCCAGCGGATGTCCGGTTCGGCGGCGTCGTCGCGTAGCGGGTGCTGGTCGGAGAACGTGGCCATCCAGTGCCAATCGGTGTGGGTGGTGGGGTCGCCGCAGGTGGAAAGGGGTATCGCGATGATGTCGGGGTCATCGGTGGGGGAGTAGGTCACATGCCTGCCTTCTGCGCGGGCGGCCCATTTGTGGCGATGCCATAGAACGGATGCCAGCAGGCCGTCCAGGGCGATGCCGTGGGGCCGGGATAGCACGATCCCGTGTGGTGTGGTCGCCCTGATGAGGAGAGGTTCGTGCACGTCAGGTGAGTCGGGTCAACGCAGCGATGGCTGCGTCGCGGTCGTCGGCGAGCTGGTTGACCCAGTCCACGGTGGGACGGGGGAGGCTGCCGCGAAGTGCGGTGGCAGTGACGGTGGCGGTGACTTGACCGTGGCCTGCGGCGCTGCGTCCTCCGAGGTGGCCATGTGCAGCGAAGGTGGACAGGACGTTATCGAAGAACGCCGCCTGGTGCTCGGTGGCGTTGTCCAGTCGAGCCCACGTCTGTAGACGAGTGCCGGCTGGAAGCGTTTCTATGGCGAACCTGCCGAGGGGGCTGCCGTCGGCATGGTCGGTACGGGGGGCGCCGCCGGTGCTGGGCCGGTGATCGGGCAGGTGCGTGAAGGATTCGTCGGCGACGCTCAGCACGGCCGGGAGCAGAGGCGTCGAGTGCGGTGGTCTGGGCAGCAGGTGGGCAAGTTCGGCGATTTCGGGGAGAACCTTGCTTACCGACAGCAGTCCGGACATGACGCGTCCGGAGGCGGCACCGCCGAAGACCGCGATCTGCGGGAGCAGCTCTTTGAGGTTGCGTTCCTCTTCGTCGGTGAGTGGGTGTGCCGACTTGGCGAGGCGGCCCCCGTTGGTGAGCAGATGGGCGGCCGGTACTGGTAGGGCGACGTCCTCGTAGCCGAGCACCTCGGCGGTGAGGGCTTCGCCGACGCGCCGCAGTACTCCCCGGAAGCTGCTTCCCGAGATGAGGGGGATCTGCAGGATCTGGCCGTCGGGTCCGATGATCTTCTCGCGGCGAAACAGCGTGAAGGTGTCACTGCCGACGGAGGTGTAGTCGTCGCGGTGCACGATGGACGACTGGGCGATGATATCGACGTCCCAACGAATGGTCGAGAGTGTCATGCTGGTTCGTTGGGGTCGGCGGAACTCGTTGCGGCGGAATTGTTTCCGCGTTGGGCTGCTACAGCTTCAGCGATGATCCGAACCCGTAGGAGTAGTGCGGGCAGGCTGTCGCGCAACACGGTGATGACCGGTAGGGCCGGTTCGCGAAGCAGGGTGGCGAGTTCGAGGCGGCGGTCGCGGTGCCGCGGCGCTGGGGCGCCGAGTTGCCCGGCGACTTCCGACCACCAGCGATCCAGCGTGTCGGCGCGGTAGGCGGCGCGGCGGACACGGCCGGGCAGCAGTTCGTCCCAGTAGGTCTTGCGGTGCTTCGGGTCGGCGACCCAGCTGGACTCCCAGTCGATGCTGTAGTGCAGCAGCAGCAGGAGGCGCTCAGCTGTGTCGGCCGCGCGGGCGGTCGCGGACCCGGTGTCGCCGGCCTCGTCGACCAGCGGTGGAAGTTCGGGAACAGTGGCCCGCCACACCTGGGTGGGTGTCGGCGTCGTCATGAGCGTCACAGTAACGATTGGTCGTCGCCGCGCCGTGGAGTCGCCGTGGCGGGGGTGTCGGATGCGGCGGGAGCGGTAAGCAGGCGCGCGCATGCCCACAGCGGTGGTATGCGCCGCCAGGGCTGAACGCTGCTCCATGAGGCTAGAAGCTGCGGCCATGTGCTCGGCGGTTGGGCTGTGAGCGCCTTGGCCGGTGGAGCGGGGTTGCTCAATTGCTGCCAGGTGAATCCGAGGTCGAGGCGCAGCATTCGTATCGACCGCAGGCGTTTCGCGGCCGCGTCATCCCAGCGCACGACGAGTCCGTCGGTTGCCAGGTGTGCCCATTGGGCCGTGGGCAGGATGTGCCGGCGGCGAGTGGTGGGCACGACCGCGGATGTGGTGTCGCTCAGGGCGCCGGCGGCGAGGAGCTCGGCGATGGAGGCGGCCGCGGGGTACTCGGTGACCTCGTCGGTGGTGATGAGCATGGTGGGTTGGGCAGTGGGCCGGCGGCTGTAGGCCCATGCGCACGCTGCGCACAGTCGACGTGAGCCGTAGGGCCACGTGTCGAAGTCGGTGAAGCGGTTGGAGATGATGCGCGAGCTCGCTGTCGTCGGGCCGTCGTCGCCGCAGCGGCCACATCTGCCGGGGGCGGCTACCTCGATCCGAGGGCTGCCTGCAGCTCGCCAGGCCGCGGCTGCAGGATCGGTGGGCATCGTAGCTGCAAGACTACGACCGAATTGGACGTCGGGGTGACATAGACTGCGAGCACGAAACGCGTGCAAGGGTTGGGTGAAGGCTTACCCAGGGGCGGCGTCGGACCTGACTGATGGGTTCGGGGTCGCCCCTCCCGCATTTTCCGCCCGATCGCGGCTGTCAATGCAGTGGCTATAACGTGCTGGCTCATACACTCCGGATGTGGGGGCTAGATCGGCGCGACCCAACCGGGAACGAGTGGTCCTCGACATCGAGGGCGGCCCAGTCACCGCACGTGACATCAAGGCGGCCCGCGAGGTCGCCGAATCGGCGATGAGCGACCGGGACTTCCGGCGATTGGCCAACCGGATCATCGACGAGGCGCGTGATTCCGATAGGTCGCTCACCCGGGCGAGGCGCGATCGGGATCGCGCCTCACCGCGAGACGCCAGCCACGTCGACTCCGACCGGCTCCGCAGTGCCCTCCCTCCTCCGGCGGAGTTCCGGCGATCCGTGAGCGGTCGGCAGCGCAAAGTTCGATCGGCCGTGAAGAATCAGGTCCTGGCCGGCGCCCCCGAGTCGCAGCGGGTCGCGGCGCGCGAGCTGCTCATCGACGAGGACGCCGGTAAGTGGAGCCGGGTGAATGCCGCGTTGCATCGGGGTGCTGGTGACGTGCAAACCCTCGATGACGGTGACCGGGCGACGGTGCAGCGTCTCGACCGTCTCATCCAGTCCTATGAACGCCGCAATGACCGGATGCACAAGGTGTACGTTGCCGTGAAATTGCCCGACAATCAGCCCAACGTGATCAGAGTCGAGGACATGCCGCCCAATCTGCGGCCGGGAGCCGTGCTCGAGTTCGACCAGTTCACGCTGGCTCGACACGACCTGAGCGAGGCCCCGGGCCACGACAGCTACCGGTACGTGATGTTCGAACTCGTGACCAGCAGGGGAATGTACCTCGGTCAGTCCGACAGCGGCATGGACACCACGCACGTGCTGCCTCGGGGCACGTCGTATGAGGTGGTGTCGGCGGAGTTCGTGACGTACCAGACGCGGCCGCGGGGATTCGGTGAGCGCCTCGTCGTGCAACTAAGGGAGCGGTGATGGCGGCGAAACAGTGGGTGGTGCACCCGAACCGTTCACAGATCGGTGCCGACGAACCTGGCCGCAACGGCCACTACCGTCCAGCGCAGCGCCGCCGGCGCCCGGTCACCGAATCGACGTGCACCGCCCGAGTGGTGTTGCCGCGTCGACTCCGTCCACTAGCCGACCCGGATGGCTCCCTGACCTTCGGCGGGCAGGACTGGTGGTTCGTCGTGGGATCCGCCCGCGCGTTCGCCCGTGCCTACACCAACATTGAGGTCCCGCCACCCTTCGGTTTCAAGGACCGTGGCCGGTGGTGGTGGTGGGATGACACCACCACCGAGGTGTCGATCCTTGAAGGTCCCGAGGCCATTGGCTACGTCGAGGAGTATTTGAAGCGGCTGTTCCCACGGCGCTCGATCACTTTGGTCGATCGCCGGTGACGCCGTCCCAGCCGGGGCTGGATCTCCAGCAGTTGAGGGCGATCGCCGGCCAGCGCCGCGCGGAGGCGGTGGTTCCGCGCCTGCTGGACCGCGTCGCCGAACATCTCGACAGCCACGACGGCTACGTCTCGTGGAGCGGCGGCAAGGATTCCACGGTCGTCGTCGACTTGGCGCGCCGGGTCGACCCGCACGTTCCGGTGGTGTTCTTCGACAGTGGCTTGCAGTTCCCCGAGACCTACCAGTACCTCGAGGACCGGGCCCGGCAGTGGCGCCTGAACTACCACGTGATCCCCGCTGAACCGGATCTTCTGACCATCTTGATTGCTCTCGGCGGGTTCGATCACGACGCGCCGGACCGCCGTCTCGGCGGCGTCGAGCTCGCGGACCTGATGATCAAAGAGCCTGCGGCGCAAGCACACCGACTACACGGGCCGGGTGCGCTCTGGGGTGTGCGCGCCGAGGAGTCATCGGGGCGTCGGGCGCTCTACCGACAGCAGTTAGCCGCTGGCAGTGCCCGGCGTAGCGAGCTCGGGCGCGAGGCGGCTCGCGCGTCGTTGGGTGGAGTCATCGAACGCGTCGACGGGACCGTGACCTACGGCCCGATCTGGGATTGGCAGCGAGCCCAGGTGTTCGGGTATCTGGCCGCGCGCAGTATCGAGCCGAACCCGTTGTACGACAAATTCGCCAGGTTGGGGATGCCGGATGCTCAGATCCGTGTTGACTCCATCATCGATGCCTCGAAGCTGTCCAACGGGCACGTGGCGTGGCTGCAGAAGGGGTGGCCGGACCTCTTCGACCGACTCGCTGCCGCGCTACCGCGGCTGCGTGAATACACCTGATCGCGTCGCGACGCTGATAGACTGCTGGTACGCGCGGAACATGCTCGGAGCCGAAAGGCGCCTCAGCAGAACCGAGCAGTGCGGGCACCACCACCCCTGGCGGACCCGAATCTCCATGAAAGGGAGCTACCTGCAATGAGCGTTGGACTTCTACGCCGAGACAGCGGTGCCAATCATCCGAGCGTGGTGCAGTGCCCGCACCGGTCGTCCGCCAGGCGCCGTCAGTACGGTGAAGCTGTGGACAACGACGATGCCATCGTGACGGCAGCCCTCTCTGCGGAGCTGGGCGACTCCGTTGTGGAACAGCTCGTCAACAAGTGGTACAGCGGTGCGGACCTCGCGGCCGCGCGCAATGCCGTTGGGCTGTCGATCCACGAGCTGACCTCGGTCCTGCGTATCGACGGTGAGAACTACAAAGCGCGTGAGGCCGACACCAAGGACGTACAAGCACACCTGGTCGCCGAACTCATCGCGATGAATGCCTTTGTCACGGACTTGGCCGACCAGCTAGCCGCGGCGGTTCCCGCGGCCGGGGTCGTCGTGTTAGAGGCCGTGCCCGACCAGGCCTCCTTCGAATCAGCCTTCCCCCTGGCGAAGACTCGCCGTGATGGGGTGCCGTACCCAGTCGGACTGCAGCACAACGCCGTTGGAAGAGTGGCCTGTGAGCTGCAACGGCAGGGTAGGACTGTAGAGGTCCACCGCGGTAGTCGCCGCGCCGATCTGCTGGTGCGTCGCCGCGCAGTTGGGTTGTCAGGCAAGGAAGCGGCGCGCCTATTCGGCCTCAACGAGAAGACCTACCTGGAAGGCGAGCAAGGCAAGAAGCCTCTCAGCCGCGTGCTCGCAGAGCTCCAGGCCGTTGAGGCCTTCATCGCCGCCGAGGCCGCCAACGTCCGCGTCGTCGATGTCGGGAACATCAAAGCCGTTCTGATGGGCGGGGGGGACGCTGGAGCCCAGTCTCGACGTGCCGCGGCCGCGGTCACTCTGCGCGATCAGAAGCCCTATCCGGCCAGCGTCTACTACGCTGCCGCCGGCCGGGCCGCCCAAGAGCTACGGAACGCCGGCCACGACGTCCGCGTCACCGTACCAGCGCACTGACAAACACCGCCTAACGCACGCACGAGCCTTCACCCCACCCTGCTCGGTGCAGGGTGGGGTGAAAGCTATCTTCGGTGAACACCAGCACCGAGCACCACCACCACCACCACCAACCACCAATGGGGGTGCTTGGTGATCACCAAGACGTGTTATGTCTGTGTCCCAGAGTAGAATTGAAACCGAGAGTCAACCAATTCGGCAGACTCCGAACGCCCATCGAAAGGGGTGCATTCCTTATGGCACAGACCAGGGTTAAGCAATCGGGCGCGACTGCCGCGGTGCTGGGTTCGCGGGTGGTGGAGCGCATGCCCATTCCGGCGGGTTTGGTGACGCGCACGATGGTATTGGTGCGGCCGGTGGCGGGGCATGTTTCGGTGCAGGATGCCCGCACCGACTTGGCCGTGGTGTCGGTGCAATGGGGGGACATCTTCATGCGTTTCACCTCAGCTGCGCAGGTGTCGGCGGTGCTGGCGGCGTTTGGAGCGGTCCGGGAGTCATTGCGGGGGGCGGCAGGAAGCGCGACGTTGGAGGCGGTGAGGGGCGATGAGTGGCCAGGCGTATCGGTGGTGTCGGTGACGTGGACCAGGCCGCCAGAGTGGTCGGTGGTGAACCAGGCCTGCTATGACGAGCGGCGCCGCCGCACGGTGTGCTGGGTGGATGTGCACATGGGCCCGGTGCAATGGCGGGTGGTGGATTGGGCGGGGTATGAGGCGGCGTTGACGTTGCTGCGCAACGTGCACCGTACGGCGGTTGCAGTCTTTCCGGATGGACCCAGTTCCGCGCCGATCCGTCGAAAACGGACTCCTTCACTGAGACAGCGTTGACAGGCTCGGTATCGGCGTAAGTCAGTGCCCGCGGTGCTGCCTGGCAAGCGGCACCGCGGGCCCATCTCCGACACCACACCCCACCCTGCTCGGTGCAGGGTGGGGTGTGGGCTGATACCGGTTGACCGTCGGCGCCGACCGCCGCCGCCGTCTGCCCCTCCGCTGTGTGCCAACAATCGTGCAACACAGTCGGATTGGCGCGTCTGAATGTGCAGATCTGTCGGGCGTCTCGGGTAAGATCAGTCTGGTAGGGCCAACCACATCCGGCAGGCCCCGGTATCCCATGGAGAGGGGATTCATTCGTGTTGTCCATCCATTCTGCGACCGATCCGGCTTCATCTGAGCAGCGTTCGGCAACACCAGCCCGACGTGCCATCGAGGCAATCCGCACTCTGACAGCCCTCGGGTCCGCACCCGCTGACGAACGACAGCGCCAGGCGTTGGCCGGCTTCCTAGGTTGGGGACCCTTGGCCAAGGCGTTCGATCCACGCCCCGAGGGAGTGTGGGCGGATCTCGCCGACGAGCTCGACGACCTGATCGGCGACTTGATGGGGCAGGCGGCGCGCGTCGTGGACACGTCATTTTTCACCCCACCGGCGTTGGTCGCCCACGTCTACGAACTGCTGCGGGCTGCAGGATTTGCGGGCGGGTCAGTCCTGGACCTGGGATGCGGGGCGGGTGCGTTCCTGCATCAAGCCCCGCCCGATCTGGTGTCGTCGATGACTGGTGTCGAGGTCGACCCGATCTCAGCTCGGATCGCGGCGGCGTTAGCGCCGCAGGCGACCATCATCACCGGTGATCTGCGGGAGGTCGCTCTGCAGTCCCGGCGATATGACGCCGCAGTCGGCAACGTGCCGTTTTCGGCGGCCCGCGTCCATGACGGCGCTCTTGACTTCTGGGGGCCGTTGCATGAGTACTTCGTGCTGCGTGCGCTGGCGGCGGTCCGCCCCGGCGGCTACGCCGTTTTGGTGACCTCCCGTCACACCCTCGACGCCGGCGAGGGCTTAGCGGCGTCAGTCCGCGAGCGGGCAGACCTGATCGGCGCGGTGCGGTTGCCTTCCGGCTACTTCGCAGCCTCGGGTACCGCAGTAGTTGCCGACGTGTTGGTGCTGCGCGTCCGTGAGGACGCCGCGACTCCCGCGGGGTGGTCACCGGTTCGGGGTGCGGAGTCGACCGTGATGTCTGCGACCGTCAAAGGCCGGTACTGCCAGGAACGGGTGAGCGGATTCTGGGAAGAGCATCCGGAGTTCGTGGCCGGGGTGATGCGGCTGACGGGTTTCGACCGGCTGCCTCTGGCGGTCGACGCGGAGGACCAGGACGCGGCCGTAGCCGCTGCGTTCGCGTCCGTGACGCCGCTGCTGGTCCCCTATGCGGATGCGGGGACGCTTCCGGAGGACTGGGCTGACGTCCGGCTGATCGACGATTGCGGGCGCAAAGAGGGATCCCTGCACATCGTGGATGGACAGGTGGTGCGCGTCGTCGAGGGCGAGCTGTCGGCGGTCACGCGTCCCAGCGCGGAGTTGCGGGCGTTGATTGGGTTGCGCGACGCCGCGGTGGCGCTGGTGGAGGCGGAGTCGGATTGGGACCGCCCCGACGCCGAGATCGAACCACTGCGGGTGCAGTGCCGGGCGCTTTACGACGCCTACGCGGCGCGCTGGGGTGTGCTCAACCGCGGGACGAGCACCGAAGGCAAACCGGACCCCGAGACGGGGTTGCCTCGGCTGGGGTGGCGGGTGGCTCCGCTGGGAGGGTTCCGGTCCGACCCGGACGCCCCTTTGGTTCTGGCGCTGGAGACTTTCGACCAGGACACCGGGGAGGCTGCCGCGGCGCCCATCCTGTCTCGGCGGGTCAACAAGCGTCCCCGCCCGGCCGAGCGGGCCGGCTCTGCGGGTGAGGCGTTAGCGATCTGCCTTGGCGAAGGCCGAGGGCTGGACCTCGATCGGGTTGCCCAGTTGTGCGACCTGGGCGACGCGCAGGCCGCATTCGAGGCCCTGGGGGATCTCGTGTACCGCGATCCCCTCGATGGGCGGGCCGTCAACGCCCGTGACTATCTCAGCGGCAACGTCCGCGGCAAGCTGCGGGAGGCCCTGGCCGCGGCAGCGATCGATGCGAACTATGAACGCAACGTGGCGGCGTTGCACGCGGTGTTACCGCCCTGGCTGGGGCGCGAGGAGATCCGGATCGAGCTCGGATCACCGTGGGTGAGCGCCACGGATGTCAGCGACTTCTGCGTAGAGGTGTTCGGTGCACGCGCGCGTGTCGAGCACATCGCGCCGCTAGCGGCATGGGAGGTTACCGGCACGCGGCGAAGCATCTCCGCCGATGCGCAAATCGCCTACTGCACGACGCGATTCAATGCGTTTGAGTTGCTGCAAATCGGGCTCAACGGCGCGGCGCCGGTGGTGTGGGATGACGTTTACGATTCGGAGTCCCGTTCTTACCGCAAGGTACGCAATGCCGATGCGACCGAGGCTGCCGAGCAGAAGCTCGCCGCCATCGGCGAGCGATTCTCTCTCTGGGTGTGGGAGGACCAAGCCCGCGAACGTCGAATCGTGGAACTCTACAACCACACCATGAACGCCCGGGTGTTGCGCGAGCACGACGGGAGCCACCTGACGTTTCCTGGTCTGGCCGACGGCATTGACCTATGGCCGTGGCAGGCCGATTTCGTCGACCGGGCGGTCAGTACGCCCGCCGCGTTCTGCGCGCATGAGGTCGGCCTCGGAAAGACGTTGACAGCAATAGGTTTGGCGATGACGCTGCGACAATTCGGGTTGGCGAACCGGGTAGGGTTCATCGTCCCGCAGCACCTCATAGAGCAGGCGACAAGGCAGTGCTACCAGGCCTGGCCCTCGGGGCGGTTTCTGATTGTCACGCGTGCGGACTTGCACGGCGATGCGCGGCGGCGTTTCGTCGCCCGATGCGCCACTGGGGATTGGGATCTGGTCATCATGACCCACGAGACATTCTCGTCGATTCCGGTACCGGCGACTGTAGAGCGGGTCTGGTTGGAGGATCAACTAGGGGAACTCGAAAGCTACACCCGCAGTGCCGGTTACGGCAGCGGGAAACGGATCGCGGCGGCGGTGCGATCCTTGAAGGGCCGTATCGATCGGCTGCGCTCGTCGTTCAACGACGCCAACGCCATCAACTTCGCGCACCTGGGCTTGGATTACGTCATCGTCGATGAAGCAGACAAATTCCGTCGACTGCCCGTGGCAACTCGAGCCGATGGGTTCAGCCTGGGTTCCTCGAAGCGAGCGCTTGATCTGTTTCTGAAGATATCGCTGCTCAGGCGTGCCAATCCGCAGCGGCCCCACGCGTGCCTGATGACCGGGACCCCGTTCACCAACACCCTGGCCGAGGGTTTCGTCTGGCAAAGCATGCTCACGCCAGAACGACTGTCCGAGACTGGATTAGCCCATTTCGACGCCTGGGCGGCACAATTCGTGCGATACGAAGTGCTGATAGAAACCAGCCCCGACGGTTCGGGATTCCGGTCTAAGCGGCGTCCATCGGTGATCCAAAACGTGCCCGAGATGCGCACGATGCTCTCGGAGTTCATGTCGATGGTGCGAGCGGAGAGTGTCGGGCTGAAACGTCCCGAAGCCATCCGGCACACCGAAATCAGCGAGCCGACAACCGGACAGCGCGCGTACATGGCCGAGCTGGTGCAACGTGCTGACGCTCTCCGGACGGGCCGCACGCAGCCGGGCGCGGACAACATGCTGGTGGTGTGCGGGGACGGCCGTAAGGTTGCGCTGGATCCCAACCTGGTCGGTATCAACGAGGGCGCGCCGAAGCTGGCGCAAGTAGCCGAGAGGGTGGCCGAGGTTTACCACCAGAATGTCGACCGCCTGTATGCGGGTTCGGAGACGCCGGGGTCCTTTCAGTTGGTGCTCTGCGACCTCGGAACCCCCAAGCCGGGAGATTCGAGCAGCTATGGCCGGCTGCGGGCGGCCATGATCGCTGCGGGGGTGCCGGCAGACAAGATCCGTTTCGTGCACGAGGCCAGCACCCCCAAGGCGCGTGAGGGGCTGTTCGCCGCCTGCCGTGACGGTCGGGTTGCGGTTCTGATCGGTTCGACGTCGAAAGTCGGCATCGGCACCAACATTCAATCGCGGCTGGCGGCGTTGTTTCACGTCGACCCGACGTGGACGGCCGCGGCGTGGGAACAGCGCAACGGCCGAGCCATCCGCAACGGCAATCAGAACGACATCGTCGACATCTACAGTTTCGTGTCCCGGGGGACGTTCGACGCGTACATGTTCGGAACCGTCGAACGAAAGTCGCGCGGTTTCGAGCAGCTGTATCGCGTCGATGGGCAAGCCCGTGAGATCGAGGACGTCGGCGGGGACGGAACGCTGACGTTCGCCGAGCTGAAAGCAGCCGCCGCCGGCAATGATCTGCTGCGCCGCCAGCACGAATTGGCCCGCCGGGTGCGGACCCTGCGACTGGCCCACGTCACCGTCACTCAGAATGTCCGGACCTTGCTCACTCAGGCAGCCAGTGCGGAGGCGTCCGCTACGGCCGCTGAACGGCGCCTAGCGGCCCTGGACGACTTCGCCGAATACCTTCCCAGCCTCGGGGAGGTCGATGCGGCGCAGATCGCCGAGGGGGCGTTCTCAGAACGGGCGTCGCTCGGCTGGTCGGCTGCGCTGGGGGAGTGGCGACACGATCGAGTGTCGGTGCGCGTAGTCGATACCGACCCCGGCCAACGCCTGGAACTGCTGTTCGACTACAGAACCCTGTGGAGTGAAACCTTGCCGGGCAAGGTGCGGCGCCGAGGCGCAGCGGCGGTCGCCGGGTGGGTCTCGGGGTGGGTGGCCGCATGGACCGGCGGCCTAGACGCCGAACGCGCCGAAACCGAGGCCAGCATGGCGCAGTGGCAACACCGTGCCCAGGACGCGCGGACCACCGCCGAGGACGTCGACCTCTCCGAACCCGCCGCCCTGCTGGCAGCGCGAGCGGAGCTCGCAGAAGTCGACGCCGCGATCGCCGAGACCGTGCGCACCGACATGAGCGGATCCGCGGCCGCTTAAGCCACCTGGCCGGGCCCCACGCTGGCGTTAGCCCCCACTTACGACGGGGCTAACGCCGGCGGCTCGCCCCTGCCTACGTCTCGATCACGAAGTGTGAGTGCCAAGCCAATACCCCACCCTGCTCGGTGCAGGGTGGGGTATTGGCTTTTAGGGTTCAAAGGCACCACAGGACAACGTTTTTCGCCCTACACATGTCGTTGGCAATTGGTAGAATTAATGGCGAGGGTCAACCATTCCCGGCAGACCCCGACCACCCATTGAGAGGGGTGCATTTCTTATGCCATCAACGTTGACCGAGACCGACTTGCGGTATTGCGACGCCTGCGATGACGAATTCGATTATGAACAATTCGGCTGGTGCTGTGACAGTTGCTCGAACGTGTTCTGCGACGACTGCTCATCATGCAACAACTGCGCCGAAGAATCTGATGACGTGCGGCCCTATGACTACCGGCCGTCGTCGTTTCGACCCAAGGGGAACTATCCCGATGAGGTGTTGTTCGGCGTCGAACTGGAGGTAGGCGGCAGAGAGTCGCGAATCGTGGACGTAGTCCAAACCTACGACCCGTGCGAAGACCACCTGTACATGAAGCACGACAGCTCGATCGATGGCGTCGAGATCGTCACGCACCCGATGACATTGGCGTGGGCACGTGAGTATCCATTCGAGAACCTGCTAGCGGACCTTCGGGCACATGGGTGTGACGTCGGTGATGAGTACGGACTGCATATCCACGTGTCCCGCAACGCCTTTCGACGCCACGGCAAGCAATCATGCGCTCATCAGATGATGTGGCTGCTGTTCATGTACCGCAACGTCGAAGATCTGACCTTATTGGCGCGACGTGAGTCGTGCCGATGGGCATCGTTTACCACGCCGGTACCGGGCGAGCTGGCGCGCAAAGCGACAGGGGTGGACCACGGCGACCGGTACGTGGCGGTCAATTGCAGAAATGAAAAGACTTTCGAATTACGGTTCTTCGCGGCAACCCTGCACAAGCGAGAATTTCTTGCGGCTCTTGAGTTCGCCGATGCGAGTGTGCAATACACGCAAACTCTTCGTATCAACGAGGTCCTGGCCGGCGACGCACTCACATGGACTCATTTTTCGGATTGGCTCGAAACGCGGAATTACCCAAACCTGTCCGCTGAAATTGAATATGCGTCCTAATACGCGGCATTCAAGGCCATCGATCAAAAAGCGATCGCATTCATAGCTAGTTTCTTACATCCAAAAGGACTGCCATCAATATGTGTATTTTGAGTTTTCTCCCCCCGGAGGCATCCGTCGACGTTGACGGCCTATGGAATGGGGGCTGTAAGAATCCTGACGGGCACGGATGGGCCATCGTGTCACCGGAGGGGATCGTCACCGGAAAGTCGCTGGACCTCGCAGAAGCACTGGAGTCGTTCGTGGCAGCCCGAGAACGGCACCCCGCAGGCCCGGCGCTATTCCATAGCCGCTGGGCCACCCACGGCGGCGTCAACCTCCAGAACGTGCACCCGTTCGTGGTTGGCGGCTCGGAAATGACCGTCGTGGCGCACAACGGCATCCTGCCCATAGAGGCGCACCCAGCGAAGGGGGATGACCGGTCAGACACACGCAAGTTCGCCGACGAGATTCTGCCTACCCGGTATCGCCGCCTTGACCGCCGCCGCGCCCACGATGCTTTGTCACGGTGGTGCGGGCGAGGCAACAAGCTGGTGATCCTGACCGTGGACCCGCGCTATCAGCGCAACTCCTATCTGATCAATGAGGGCTCGGGGCGTTGGGATGCTGCTACCGGGATCTGGCACAGCAACGAGGACTTCCTCACGAGCGCGACCTCAGTCACGTCGACGTTGGGTAGCGGCGGTGTGGCCGGTGGTCACTGTGATCTGTGTTGGTGGGGTGAGGTCGACGAACAGGGATACTGCGGTCAGTGCCGTTCCTGCAGTGATTGTTATGAACACATTCGTGACTGCCTGTGTTGGAACCGTGAGGCGGTGCGGTGTGAGCGTTGGGGCGAGTTAGTGCTGTGACGCGTGCTGCCGGGGGCGTCACCCTCTGGTGTGAGTTGCCGGTACCCCCGGTGTGTTGGACCGGGGGTACCGGTGGCGACGGTTGGTGTACCGATATCGAGAGGGGAGCTTGATATGAAGATCTGGCTCGAAGTTACGGAGACCGTGAACTACACGGCAGAGTTTGAAGTGCCCGACGATTGGGATTTTGATTACGCTGAGGATGAGCAAGCGGTGACGGACTACGGCAACCGAGGAGAAGAACTCTGGTGCCAGGAGGACAATTCTGACCGCATCGTTTTTCAGTATGTCGATGAGCGTTCGGTTGGTTATCGCGTGATCGAGGCGGGACCGGCCGTGTAAATGCTGCGTTGTGTTGTTGATGGTTTTAGGGCGTGGCCCGTGGGTGGCGGTGGGTTGGTGGGGGTGTGTGTCATGGTGGGGGGAGGGGCCGGCATGAGCCGGCGCCCGATGGCAGTGTGGATCGGCGATAGTTACAGCAAACACTGATAGGATGTAGTCATGGGTGAGGGTATGGGCGCGGCGCAGCCGGCGCAGGATAGCGTCATCGTAACCCGTTGTAATACAGTAGGTTTGGCTGTGAGCGCGCGGCGGAGCCGTGAGCGGGCCCGGGTACTGAGAACCGTTCCGGTACAGCATAATTCAGGTATGGCACATTGGGCGGAGCCCAATACCCGTATTGACCACTCTAAAACTGTTGCAGGACAACGCAACTAGAGTTCATCGAGGTCCGCCGCAGGCGGCCGTTCCGACTGCCGGCCCGGCTTCGCCGGGAGCTGGGGCCGGGCTGCGCCCGGCGGCCGGAACGGTCGCCTGCGGCGGACCTGACTTGACTCTAGTTGCGTTGTCCTGCAACAGTTTTCGAGTGGTCAACACGGGTATTGGG